>CADBQM010000187.1 GCA_902796795.1 uncultured Eubacteriales bacterium | reverse complement strand
CAGGACTTCCGCCGTCACGTCCGCATACAGCTCCCGCTGGCGGCTGCCTTCGATGCGCTGTCCGTTTTCCGTGAGGATCGTCTCCGCGCTTTTTTGGTCGAACGTCCTGCAGCCGAAGACCTCCCGGAAGCCGAGGCCGGGCATGCGGTCCGTCAGGAGCATGTCCTTATCGAAGAGCCCGAAGAGGGGATCGGAGATCAGGAGGCCGCCATTTTTTATATATTCCTTCAGCGCCTCCGCCATCTCCGGGGAAACGGCGAAGGGGGAAGGCAGGAGGACCGCCTTGTAGCGGGAAAGGTCTTCCGAGAACGCTTCGTGGAGGATATCCGCCGGGATGTTCTCCTCATACAGCATGCGGTAATAGCCGGACATGCTGTCCACTGCGAATTTATTGTCGCCTTTGTTCTCGCACCAGTTCGCGAGATAGGAGCGGATGGAAAAGACGAGCGCGACTTCCGCCGGTTCCGGCGCGGATGAGCCGAAGATATCCGCGTTTTCCTGCAGCATCTGAGAGAGTTTTCCGGCCCGGACGGAGAGGTTCGTATCTTCGCCGTCATAATCCGTGAGTGCGAAGCCGCCGAATTCGGAACCGTAGCGTTCCTTCCGGTACTGCCAGTAAAGGAGCCCGCGGGCACCCTGGCGGAGCGATTCCAGCGAGAACATGTCAAAGGTCTCGTCGTCGATCCTGCCGCGTTGGAAGAGACCGGTGCCGTTGATGCCGGCGGTGAGCTCGGACTGCCAGTATTCTTTTCCGGCGGAAGCACAGCGGGTCGCGGCGCAGCCGAGACTCAGCATGGGGAGGTCGTCTTCGGAGGCCGGAAACGCGCTGAAGCCCCATTTGTCGAAGACGGCGGCATTTTTCCAGTCGTCAAAGGCCATGCCGCCGAGGTTTGCGCAGGTGATGGCACCGCCGCCCCAGCTGTGGGCGATGACCGGCCGGCTGTCCAGTTCTTTGATCACGTCCCGGCGGAAGGCGATCTCCTCCGCGACGTTGTCCATCGTAAAGAGACGGAAATCCGTATAGTCCGTATAGGCGGAAGCCCAGCGCGGCGGGCGGATCTCGTCAAAACCTGCGTAAAAATGGCCCCAGGATGCGTTCAGCGCATCGATCGTCCCGTATTTCTTCTGAAGCCAGAGCCGGAATTTCCGGACGCTCTGAGGGCAGTAGCAGTAGAAATCCGCAGGCCCCGGCTTGAGGAAGTTCACCCATTCATGCGGCTCGTTCATCGGCTCGTAGAACGCGACGTTCGGATGTTTCCGGGCTTCCGTCACGATCGCCGTGATAAAGCGGCGTTCGATCAGACGGACCTCGTCGTGATCGAAGCAGAGGCCGGGCCAGCCGCCGCCCGGCGTATTCGCGCGGACCGCGGGCTCGAAGGCTTCTCCGTTCTCGTTCACGTAAAAGTATTCCGGGTATTTTTCCACCGCCCAGGCCGGGGCCGCGTGCAGATGGAAGAGCAGGCCGACCGAAAGGCCGTATTTCTCCGCCAGTGTTAAGAAGCGGGAGAGCGGGGCGGTATCGACGACGCCTTCCTCCCGCTCGAACGCGTTCCAGACGATCCAGGCGCGGATGGTGATAAAGTGCAGCGCCTTCATATGCGCCATATCTTTTTCCCACTGGTCCTCTGCGGGGCTCGCACCCCTTAAATACTGTGTACCGAAAACAAACATCGCGGGCATATTCCTTTCTGCTGACATTCCGCCGGCAGGCTTCCGGCGGAAAACCAGTCTTTACCTGCATCATAAGCGGAAGTCGGAAAAATGACAAGAGCGCAGTTCTCCCGTATGCGCGTTTTTATTGACAAAAGCTGCTTTTTTGTGTGATAATACCTAAGTTATATAGATCTGACCGAGACAGGTTCCGGCGCACGGTGAAACGGCGCCTTTTTATGGAGTTTATATGGGAAAATATGACCAGGAGATCCGGCGCCGCCGGACCTTCGCCATTATCAGTCACCCGGACGCGGGCAAGACGACACTGACGGAAAAGTTCCTGCTTTACGGCGGCGCGATCAACGCTGCCGGCAGCGTGAAAGCCAGGAAGACGCAGCGCCACGCGGTCTCGGACTGGATGGAGATCGAGAAGCAGCGCGGCATCTCGGTGACGAGTTCCGTCCTGCAGTTTGAGTACGACGGCTACTGCATCAATATCCTCGACACGCCCGGCCACCAGGATTTCTCCGAAGACACCTATCGGACGCTGATGGCGTCCGATTCGGCGGTGATGGTGATCGACGGCGCGAAGGGCGTCGAACCGCAGACGATCAAACTGTTCAAGGTCTGTGTGCTGCGCCATATCCCGATCTTCACTTTCGTGAATAAGATGGACCGTGAGATCAACGATCCTTTCGAGCTCATGGACGAGATCGAGAGCGTGCTCGGCATCCGCACCTGCCCCGTGACCTGGCCGATCGGTTCGGGCAAGTCGTTCCAGGGGGTGTACGACCGTTTCGCCGGGGAGATCACCAAGTTCACGGCGGCGGACGCCGGCCAGCATGTGCTGGACACCGATACGGTCCCGCTCGAGGAAGCGGAGCCGGTGATCGGACAGGCCGCCTTTGAAAAGCTGAACGAGGACCTGGAACTTCTCGACGGCGCTTCGGAAGAATTTGATCTTGAAAAAGTCTCCCGTGGCCTGCAGAGCCCGGTGTTCTTCGGCTCTGCGCTGACGAACTTCGGCGTGGAGAACTTCCTGAAGCATTTCCTGAAGATGACCTACGCGCCGCTGCCGCGGAATACCTCGGAAGGGGAGATCTCCCCGTTCAGCGACGACTTTTCCGGCTTCATCTTCAAGATCCAGGCCAACATGAACCGCGCACACCGCGACCGTATCGCCTTCATGCGCATCGTTTCCGGCAAATTCACGGCGGGCATGGAAGTCTACCATATGCAGGGGGAGCGCCTGATGCGCCTTTCCCAGCCGCAGCAGATGATGGCGGAAGAGCGGAAGATCGTCGATGAAGCTTACGCGGGCGATATCATCGGCCTGTTCGATCCGGGCATCTTCCACATCGGCGATACGCTGCTGACCGGGAAGCATTTCCTTTTCGGCGGGATCCCGACCTTTGCGCCGGATCATTTTGCCCGGGTCCGCCAGGCGGACACGATGAAGCGGAAGCAGTTCACGAAGGGCATCTACCAGATCGCGCTGGAAGGCGCCGTCCAGATCTTTAAGGAGATGAACGCCGGCCTGGAAGAGATCATCGTCGGCGCGGTCGGCGTGCTGCAGTTCGACGTACTGAAATTCCGGCTGGAGAATGAGTATCACGTGGAGATCGCGCTGGAGCAGCTGCCCTATGAATACATCCGCTGGATCGAGAACCCGCATGAGATCGACGTCGCCAGGATCCAGGGGACCGCGGATATGAAGCGGATCAGCGACCTCAACGACCAGCCGCTGCTGCTGTTTATCAACAGCTGGTCGGTCCGGATGGTCGAGGAACGGAACCCGGGCCTTCAGCTTTCCGAGTTCGGCAACGCGGAAGAGATCGTATAAAGCATGACCGGCGGCGGCTGCCGCCCGGAAGATAAAGGGAGGAAAAGACCGTGAGATGTCCTTTCTGCAACTGTGAAGATACCAAGGTCATCGATTCCCGGCCTGCGGAGGAGCAGAATGCGATCCGCCGGCGCCGCGAATGTGTTTCCTGCGGGAAACGCTTTACGACCTATGAACGCCTCGAGACCTTCCCGCTGATGGTCATCAAGAAGGACGAGACGCGCGAGCCCTACGACCGGGAGAAGGTCGAAGCCGGCATCCTGCGCGCCTGCCACAAGCGGCCCGTGTCCGCCGCCCAGATCGCCCAGCTGCTCGATGAACTGGAGAGCCGGCTGTTCAACACCGGACGCAAGGAGATCCCCGTCTCGATGATCGGCGAGATCGTCATGGACAAGCTCCGCGAGCTCGACGCGGTGGCGTACGTACGCTTTGCGAGCGTCTACCGGGAATTCAAGGACGTGGACACCTTCGCGGAAGAGATCACGAAGCTCCTGAAAAAGAAGAAGTAAGATGCTCGGGCTGCTCGTCCCGAAGCGCCTTGAAGAGAGCGCCTACGGGATCGATTACGAAAAAGAATATGAGAGCGGCATTCGGGGACTCGTCTTCGATATCGACAATACGCTCGTACCGCACGGTGCCCCGGCGGACGAAAATGCGGTCCTCCTGTTTCGACGGCTGCACGCGCTGGGTTTTCAGACGCTGCTTCTGTCCAACAACGGAGAAGCGCGGGTGAAGCCTTTTGCGGAAGCCTGTGAGAGCGCTTATCTCTTTAAGGCGGGGAAACCCTCCAGAAAGGCGGCGGAGGCGGCGCTTAAGCTGCTCGGAACAAAGAAGGAAGAGACGCTCGTCATCGGCGACCAGCTGCTGACGGATCTTTTGACCGCTTCGCGTGCCGGGATCCCGCACGCGATCGTCCGTCCCATCGACAGAAAAGAGCCTTTCCAGATCGTTTTAAAACGGATCCTGGAACGGCCGTTCCTCGCTTATGCGCGCCGGAACGAAAAAATCAGGCGTGCTACTTGAAAAAACTCTGCATTATTGGTAAAATAGTGCCCGTCTTGAATCGTCAGTGATTTGAAGGAGGATTTTATGCAGGCTGGTGAGATCAGAAACGGCAAT
>CADBQM010000186.1 GCA_902796795.1 uncultured Eubacteriales bacterium | reverse complement strand
TGCTGAGCGGTTATTACGACCCGGATTATTTCTGCAGGCTTTTTCGGGCGCAGACCGGCATGACGCCGACCGCCTATCAGCAGAAAGTGGACGTTTGAAGGAACAGAAACGAAGGAAAGGATGCCCGGCATGGCCGCCGGATTAATCGTAGCCACAGCCCCGAAAGCGGCAGCGGAAGAGTTCCCTGAAGAGGGAGAGATCTTAGAGACCACGGTGGAAAATACATTGGCAGCGTCTGCAGACGAAACGGCCGACCTTGCGGAAGACAGCGACACGGTCGCCCTGGGAGACGATTTTACGGCGCCAGAAGATGCCGGTCACCACGTGCCCCTGAAGAGATGCTGGATCTTCGACGATACGGAGAAAGGCGAAGACAGAAAGACGGGAAAGACCATCAATCGTGCGGGCAAGCCTTGACGGCGGCCTCCGCATCCTTGTAAAATGTAAAAAAACGGAAGGCTGTCCGCGGCCCGCATTTTAGAGGAAAAGGAGACCCTGCAGAATGAAATACATCTTTCTGAACCTGAAACGTTTTGACATCCCTCCGGAGAAGGGCGGCGTCAACCGGATCGCCGCGCCGGCAGCGTTGGGCGGCTTTATCGCCTCGGCTATCGGCAGCGTTACGGAGCAGTATCCGGAAACGACGTTTGCAGCCTTCTTCCCGGAAGCACATATCATCCCGGCGGCAGCCGCCGGAAAAGGACGGCTGAATATCGGATGCCAGGGTCTCCATACCGCGGATACCGCGGTGGGAGGCCCGTTCGGCGCCTTTACGACCAGCCTCACCGGAAACGCCGCCGCGGCGCTCGGCTGCAGCTGGGCGATCATCGGCCACTGTGAAGAAAGGAACAAGCTGGCCGCCGTCATCACGGAAGCCGGCGGCGACCTTTCGGCCGTCGACCGGATCCTGAACGCGGAAGTGAAGCGCGCGAAAGAAGCCGGCCTGAACGTCCTCTATTGCATGGGGGAAAAGGCGGAGGAAGTGGACTTCCGCCATCAGGTGTTTGAGGCGCAGCTGAAGGAAGGCCTGAAGGACGTGGATCCGGAAGGCGTCGTCATCGGCTATGAGCCGGTGTGGGCCATCGGGCCGGGCAAGACTCCGCCCGGACGGGAGCGGATCGCCGAAACGGCCGCGGAGCTGAAGAAGATCCTTCCGCTGCCGGTGGTCTACGGCGGCGGCCTGAAGGCCGACAATGCCGCCATGCTGGCCTCCATCCCGGAAATCGACGGCGGGCTGATCGCACTGACCCGCTTTGCGGGAGAGATCGGCTTCTATCCGGAAGAATTTGCGGAGATCGTCGACATCTACATGCAGAACTGTGACAAGTGAGGAGCCGCCATGAATCTTGAGTTTGAATACGGAAACGGCATGATGCGTGCCGAACTGCCGGATACGACCGACGTTTTTATCCCCGGGGAGACCGTTCCCGATCCGCCCTGTTTACCGCAGGACTGGGACAGCCTTTACGCGGCGACACTGGAATCCATCCGCCATCCGATCGGCATGGAGCCGCTCCGGGAGCTGGCCGAGGGCAAGAAGACGGTCGTCTTCGTCATTCCGGATATCGTCAAGGGCGGCCTGCAGCCGACCAGCCACCGCCGGGTCGCCATCCGGGCCTGCCTGGATGAGCTTTACGCCGCCGGGATCAAAAAGGAGAACATCCTGCTGCTGTTCTCCAACGGCCTGCATCCCCGCACGCCGCAGGATGAAGCGAAGAAGATCCTGGGCGAGGAACTGTTCAGCGAATTCTGGTATTCCGGACAGATCACGAGCCACGACAGCGAAGATTACGATCACCTGGTGGACCTCGGGTCTACGCCCCAGGGCGATCACGTGATCATGAACAGATATGTGTTTGAGGCCGACCTGCCCATCCTGATCGGCCACACGCAGGGCAACCCTTACGGCGGTTATTCCGGCGGCTACAAGCACTGCGCCACCGGCATCAGCCACTGGAGGAGCATCGCCGCCCACCATGTGCCGCAGGTGATGCACCGGCAGGATTTTGTGCCGGTCTCCACAACGAGCCTGATGCGCGATAAATTCGACCAGCAGGGCATGTGGATGGAAGAGAAGATGGGCAAGCGCTTCTTCTGCTGCGACGCGGTCCTGGACACGAAGTCCCGGCAGATCGAGATCAATTCCGGCTGGGCAAAGGAAATGCAGCCCGTCTCCTGGAAAATGGCGGACAGGCGCACCTACGTGCACTGGGCCGAGAAGAAATACGACATCGTGGTCTTCGGCATGCCGACGAACTTCCATTACGGCGACGGCATGGGCACGAACCCCATCCAGATGATGCAGGCGCTTTCCGCCCAGGTGATCCGGCACAAACGCGTGCTCTCCGATCACTGCGTATTCATCGTACCTTCGATCTGCGACGGATGGTTCCACGAAGAGCGCTGGCCGTACCTCCGGGAACTCTACGAGATGTTCCAGCATGATTACATGCAGATCCTGCCGGATATGAACCGCTACGGCGAGTATTTTGCCACGAATGAGGAGTATATCCGCAAATACCGTTTTGCCGGGGCTTTCCATCCGTTTCACGGCTTCAGTATGATGAGCTGCGCGCATCTCGCGGAGATGCATACAAGCGCGATCTACATCATCGGCGCGCGGGAACCCGGGATCGCCCGCAGCATGGGGCTCAAGACCAGGGCCACGATCGAAGAAGCGATCGAAGACGCGAAACGGAAATACGTGGGACCGGAGCCGAACATCCTGGCGCTGCCCAAAACCTTTACGACCGCGGCGGTGCACCTTTGCATGAAAAACCCCGAAGAGAACAGCCATTACCGGGACAATGCACCCGCGCATCCCTGCGGCGGCTGAAAAGGATTGAAAACACCGGTTTCTCCCGTTATATTAAAAGGTAACCAACGAAACAACGGAACAGTCTGTCGGGCCTGCCCGGTCAGAAACAGGGAAGGATGCAGAAGCATCAATACGCTGGCGGTC
>CADBQM010000185.1 GCA_902796795.1 uncultured Eubacteriales bacterium | reverse complement strand
GGGCGACCTCCTGTATCCGGAAGTGCTGGAAGAGCAGCTTGCGGACCTGACGGAATGGAAAAACCTGACGCTTCGGGGCGTCTACGGGGCTCAGCCGGTCTCTGTTGAAGAAGTGAAAGCCTGGATCCGGGAATACGGAGAGAAACTTCTGCCGTTCATCGAAGATACGGGCAGGGTGCTCCGGGAGATACGGAGCAGTGGGAAAAACATTCTTTTTGAAGCCCAGCTCGGTGCACTCCGGGACCTTGATTTCGGGATCGTGCCTTATACGACTTCATCGAATACGCTCGCGGCTTACGCACCGGTCGGCGCCGGGCTGCCGGACCTTAAGCTCGATGAAGTGATCGGCGTCGTGAAAGCCTACTCGACCTGCGTAGGCGAGGGCCCCTTTACCGCAGAGATGTCCGGGGAAGAAGCCGAAGCGCTCCGGGAAGCCGGCGCGGAATACGGCGCCAAGACCGGACGTCCGCGCCGTGTCGGCGCGCTCGACCTGCCGGCCACGCGTTACGGCGTCCGTATGCAGGGTGCGACCGCGCTGGCCGTGACCAAGATGGACGTGCTCGGTTACCTCGAGAAGATTCCGGTCTGCACCGCCTACGAACTTGACGGCGTGCGGACGGAGGAGTTCCCCTTCCCGGCGGTGCTGCCCAAGGCAAAACCGGTCATCGAATATGTGGAAGGCTGGCACTGCGATCTTTCCGGCGTCCGCCGCTTTGAAGCGCTGCCGGAAGCCGCGAAGTCGTACGTCCGCCTGATCGAGGAGAGCACCGGCTGCCCGGTTCGTTATATCTCCGTCGGAGCGGAGCGGGAAGCACTGATCGTCCGGGAATAAAGCCTTATTTCGCAGTTTTTACGGGTTTACAGCCGGATGGAATATCTCTATAATCTGTTTATATAAAGAAGCAGCTGAGAGTGGATATTGCTGTTTCACAAATTGAACAGAATCAGGAGAAAACGATCATGGCTGATAATTATGGAAATCCACTGGGCGGACAGAGCGTCTCATTCGGCGGCGTAAGGACACCGGCTTCCAACAGCATCACACCGGGAACCGTAGACCGGCTCAACACCGATAGCATCCGGCAGGCGGCTGAAAAAGAGCGGGGGATCCGGAAATTCTTCAAAAAGATCTTCAGGTCGAAGAAAGAGAAATAAAAGAGCGAGGGGCAGTCGAAAGGCTGCCCTCGTTTTTGCGGTCCTGCCGGTACGGTGGGAAAAATATTTTGACAAAATGTAAAATATACTTGACAGAATGTAAAACAGATGTTATGCTGTTGCTGCGATGAGGAAATCATCTGATAATCGATGTGAAAGATACGTCGGATCAGTTTACGGGAGGACATCTGAAATGAAGAAGAAAACCGGAGTCATTATAGGTCTGCTGATCGCCGCAGCGGTGGTCTTTATGATCATGGCGGTCGCCGTGCCGAAACACAGCTTCCGGACCAATTTCAATCCGGTCATTACGGTGGAAAACGGAAAGGCGGCGCCGGAGTTCCTGCAGTCTGTGATGGAGATCGGAAAAGGCGGCAGGTACGTGATCACTGCGGACTGGTATGAAAATGAGATGCCGGGTTTCATGACCGGATTCAGCATGACCGACGAAGCGGGAAACGTTATTTACAGTATTGCCGGCGGCCGGCTGAAATTCGATTCCATGCCGATGGACCTTGCCGGCGGGAGATACGTCTGCCGGTTCGACTATCTCTGCAGCGAAGCGGATTACAAGGCTTATGCACAGGCGCACCAGATCTCCGCTGAGACCGGAGAGCTCGGTGGACTGTTCCGGGACGGGGCCTTTGAAATGCACTATGTGCTGAAGATTTATGAAAGCGACAGGTGGAAAGATATCGCCGTCATCGCCTGCGGCCTGGTGCTCGGACTGATCCTGGCGGCAATTATCCTGATGCTTGCCCGGAAGTCGGACGCCAAAACGACCCACTACGACGAACGCCAGATCGCCGTGCAGGGAAAGTCCTACAAGCTCGGCTTTTTCACGATGATCGCATATGCGGTGCTGATGATGGCCTTTTCTTCTTATGTCGGCGAGCTTGCGGAGATCGGCGTGCTGCTGCTCATCGGGATCATCCTTGGTGCGGCGGTCACGATCACCGGCCTTATCCTGCAGGACGCGTATTTCCGCCTGGACGAGAACCGGCGCTTCTACGGGGCCTTCTTTATCGTGATCACCGTCTTCAATCTCGGGATGGGGATCGTCAATATCATCCGCGGAAATGCGGCCATGAACGGGAAGATCAGTTTTACGGGCACGGCAAACCTGCTGCTCGGGATTTTATCCGGGTATGTAGTGCTTCTGCTGCTGATCAAATACATCCGTGACAAGAAGGAGGAAACGGCATGAAGAATCTGAAGCTGAAAGCCGCCCGGGCTTCCTTCGACATGTCGCAGCAGGAGCTGGCAGACAAGGTGGGAGTCTCCCGGCAGACCATCAACGCCATCGAAAAGGGCGACTACAATCCCACGATCAACCTGTGTATCGCGATCTGCAAAGCACTCAATAAGACTCTGGACGAGCTGTTCTGGGCAGAGTAGCAGCAGAAAGCTATAAACCAAAAGGGACAGCCGGAAGGCTGCCCCTTTTACTGTAAGGCCTTATTCGGCCTGCTCTTTCAGTTCTCTGTAGAATTCCTGCATCAGGAAGAAACCAAGCTTTTTGTGTTTCCTCTCGGCGTCGATCAGGCCCTTCCGGTTGAAATACTGCTGGATCACGCTGGCACGGCGCGGGCAGCGGAAGTCGTAGAGGATCCACGGGCTGATGCCCTTGATATAGGGGATCGTACGGAGCGTCGCGATCTGTTTTTCGTAGACGTCTGCCATGCAGTCCTCCGTGCCCTTGTCGGAACGGGAGCCGCGGTGGCCGTAGAGCGCGTCCGCGCCGAATTCGGAGATCACGACCGGCTTGTCCGGATTGCTGTTTTCAAAGAGCTTCGGCAGCTGTGTGAAGTCCGGCGCGTACCAGCCGTAATATTCGTTCAGGCCGATGACGTCGATATGCGCCGCCAGGCGGTCTGCGATCGCGAGCTTCTGCATGGAGACAAGGCAGGCAGCGGAGACGAGGCGGGTCTTGTCCGTACGGTGTGCCGTATCCGCAAGACGTCTCATGAAGCTCAGGCGCTCGTCAGAGTCCGCGTTTTCGTTGCCGACGGACCAGATGATCACGGAAGCGCGGTTGTAGTCACGGGTAATGAGCTCCAGAAGCTGGTTTTCCGCATCCCTGTAGGTCGCGGGACGGCGGAAGCGGATCGCCCAGTAGACCGGGATCTCTTCCCAGAGCAGCATGCCCATTTTGTCCGCGAGCTTTGCCATCTTTTCGGTATGCGGATAGTGCGCCAGGCGCATGAAGTTGCAGCCGAGCTCCTTTGCGTCATTGATCGCCTGGATGCATTCTTCTTCGCTGACCGCCTTACCGTTCACGAAACTGTCTTCGTGGCAGCTGATGCCGCGGAGGAAGACCGGCTTTCCATTCAGCAGGATATCCCGGCCGACGACTTCCACCTTCCGGAAGCCGACCGTATCCGAGACCTTGTCTCCCGGGATCGAAACACTCACGTCATACAGCTTCGGGTCTTCCGGCGACCAGAGCCTGAGTCCCGGATAACGGAAATCGACGGAACCCTTGCCGTCCTTCACTTCGATCGCCGCCTCATGGTTCAGTTCCGGGATCGAGAGCACTGCCCGCAGGCTGGACTTGTCCGAAAGTTCGACAGAAGCGCGGATGCGGTCCATCGTCTTTCCCGGCGCGAGGCTGATCTTAAGATCCTTGATGAAAGTCTTCGGGACCCGGAAGATCTGGATATCCCGATAGACGCCGCCGTAATTGAACCAGTCGGTGTTTTCGGTCGGGACCTGCTCCGGACGCCGGGTCGCGTCGCAGACCAGCATGATGCGGTTCTTTTCTTCCAGCAGATCCGTGATCTCAAAGACCATCGGCGTCGAGCCGCCGCGGTGCATGCCCACGTACTGCTTGTTCAGGAAAACGCGGAGGATGTAGTTGGCGGCTCCGACCCGGAGGAAGACCCGCTCATTCTCACCCTTTTTAAAGCTGAAGCGGCGCGTAAATACCATGCTGCTTTCATAGAGGTAATACATGCGGTCCTGCATGTTCCAGGAGCAGGGAAGCTGCATCGTCGGCCACTCGTCAAAGCTGAAATCCACCGGCAGCGAGATACCGTTCATTTCCGTGCGCTCTTCGAACCAGTGCTGGCGGATCGCGGTCTCGTACTGGTCGACCGCATAATGCCAGAGGCCGTTCAGGGACTCATACTTTCTGCCGCCGGTAAAGATCAGGTCTTTTGCCAGCGCGTCCTTTCCTTCGTATTCCCCGGTATAATCCTCCAGATTGATGTCGGAAACGTTTTTCTGTACATATTTTTTCATAATGAAGATCTCCTTCTGCGATCGGGTGGGGTTGATGATCTATTTAAAACTATATTATCATAATTTTGAAAATGGATGTTGTTTTTGTTGCATTTTTGCCTTCTGAATCGTATTTATCACAGAGGAGGAGATCAACATGCGCATGGAAACCGATGAAGCGCTGGAAAAATACCAGGGAGACGTTTACCGCGCGGCTTACGTCATCTGCCGCAGCCGCGAGGATGCGGAAGACGTCACCCAGGAGACTTTTTTCAGGTACTTCAGATCAGATAGGGAATTCGACTCCCAGGAACATTTAAAGGCATGGCTACTCAGAACGGCAATGAACCTTGCAAAAGATATCGTCAGGAGCTTTTTCCGGAGAAGCACGGTGCCGCTGGAAGAGAATGGTCCGCTCCCGGTATTCCGGGAGACGGAAGACGCAGAACTTTTTAACGCTGTCATGCAGCTGAAGCCAAAATACCGGGCGGTGCTGCACCTCTACTATTATGAGGGATATACGGCGAAAGAGATCGGCGGCATCCTTCACCTAAGCGCCGGAAACGTACGGATGCGGCTTGCGCGGGCGAGAGAAATGCTGAAGAACAGCCTGGAAGGAGGAGCAGAGTGAACATGGATCGGAAAAACAGATATAAAAAGATGATGGAACAGATCGAACCGGAGCGGGAACTTAAGGTGGAGGACCTTACACACTCATCCGCTGTCCGGAAAAAGAGCGCCGGACGGTACCTGCTGGTGCTGGTCCCGGCTGCGCTGGCGGTGATCGCAGCCCTGGTGCTGGCCAGGGGACTGTTTAACGGAAAAACACCGGAGGATACAGCAGTTCCTGTGGCAGTTTCGGACGAGCCGGAGAAAACAGTCTCCGAAAAGCCGTCGGAGGAGAAGGAAAGCACCACATCCGGGCCGGAAACGGCGTCGTCGGCCACGGAGAAAAAAGAAACAGAGTCCCCCATCATTATCGTCGATAAAAAACAGCAGGCCGTCGGAGCAGTCCGTCTCTATTTTGATCAGATGAATAAAGATCTCAAGGAGTACACGACAGCTGCCTTTATGGCGAAATATCCGGAGACCGGGGAAGCATACCGGAAGTATTATGAGTATCTGCATTCAGACAATCCCTGGTGGGCTGCAGATATGGTCTATGCCTGGTTCACGCCAGGGCATCCGGAAGAAAAAGACGGAGACTACCTCCTTCTTGGGATCCGGGTCAAAACGGATGTTCAGGGAACATATGACAGCCTGAATGACGAAGCACAGCCGGACAAAGGCGAGGATCCGGGCAGTCCTAAGATCCATGGCTGGAGTTACATCCTCAATTATCTTTATCATTACGACGAACGTTCCGGCGCACTGGTACCGGTCGCCTATCCGGGAAAGCAGATCTACTTATGCCGCGATTTCAGCTTATTTGCGGAACAGGCGGAAACGGAATGGCATACAGAAGACGGAAGGGTGCTGACCGGTGAAGAAATGTGGCCTTATTATGATGAGAATGGTATACCCTCGATTCCGTTCAATTCCTACCGAACGATACAGACTGAGAGCTATTTTACCATTAATGAAGCAGGAGAGCTTATCGTTGAAGGCCAATACATCGTTATGGACGTTACCGTTGACGGCGTCACGTACGAACCGGCGTCTGATCTTGCTTCTGCAAAGGCAAAGGCGGCAGCAGATGCCCTCTGGGCCGCCCACGGTGTGCTGGAACCGCTTTCGTACGAAGATCTTCTGGACTGGCACATCCTTTCCGAATCATAAATCAAGAGGCCCATCAGAAAGAATTGTCCCCAAAGGCAGACTTTGGGGACTATATTTCGGAAAAGCACGTTGAAATTGTACGTTTTTCTGTTAAGATTTTATTGTACATTCTGATGTAAACGGAACCGGACGGGAAGATGAAGAAGAGCAGGATCAAAAGAAGGACATTCGATATTATCCAGATCGGCAACCGGGAGGATATGCCCAGCCGCGTATTCGACTATTTCATCGTCGCGGTCATCCTTACCAATATCCTGGTCATGTTCCTCACGACGTTTGATTTCCCGGAACCTGTGATGAACGTGCTTCATGTCCTGGAATATGTGACGGTCGGGGTCTTTCTGATCGAGTATATACTCCGGATCTGGACCGCACCCTACCTGTATCCGCAGGAGAAGCGCTGGAAGGCACGGCTGAAATTCCTGCTTTCCTACGACGGCATCGTCGATCTTCTGACGATCCTGCCTTTCTTCTTCCTGAGCGGGTTCGTCGTATTCCGGATGCTGCGGGTCGTACGTATTTTCCATCTTTTTCGTATCAACGCGCATTATGACTCCTTTATGGTCATCAAAAGCGTTCTTTACGAAAAAAGGAACCAGCTCATTACCTCGCTGTTTATCCTTCTTGTGCTGATCCTGGCGTCTTCGATCTGTATGTACAGCGCCGAGCACGAAGTGCAGCCGGAAGTCTTTAAGAATGCGCTGTCCGGGATCTGGTGGAGCGTATCCGCATTGTTGACGGTGGGGTACGGCGACGTTACCCCGGTCACGGTACTGGGACGGGCGATGGCAATCGTCATCTCTTTCCTCGGGGTCATGGCCGTTGCGATCCCTACCGGTATCATTTCTGCCGGCTTCGTGGAAAATTACCAGGAGGTGACGCGTGAAAG
>CADBQM010000184.1 GCA_902796795.1 uncultured Eubacteriales bacterium | reverse complement strand
GCCGTGTAGGAGAGCGTCTTCGATGTCGTCAGGTTTTCCGGATTGTGGCACCAGCGGCAGCGTAAGGGGCAGCCCTTTAAAAACAGCGTCGTGCGGATGCCCGGGCCGTCGTGCACGCTCATGCGCTTGATATCGGAGATGATGCCTGTGATTTCCTGCAAGGGGCGCTTCCTTTCCGCGAAGTTATACCATCTGCATCGTGGTCTCGATGAAGTGATTCTGCTGTTCTTCGTTCAGTGTCACAAAGTAGACGTTCCAGCCGCACACGCGCACCTGCAGCGTCCGGTATTCCTCCGGATGGATCTGCGCCTTTTTGAGGTCTTCCGCATTCAGGACGTTGAACTGCACACCGTAGCCGCCGCGCTCAAAGTAGGTGTCGATCAGCTGCAGCAGCGTGTCGATGCCTTTTTCGCCGTCGACCGCCGAAGGATGCAGGTAGAGGTCGAGCACGGAACCGTTCGGGATGTCGTGGAAATCGAGCTTGGAGACCGATTCGATCTGCGCGGTCACGCCCGCTTTGTCCATGCCTGTCATCGCGCCGATGCCCTTGGCCAGGTAGTGTCCGCGCGGCCGGCCGTCCGGCAGCGCGCCGGTTCGGTGCCCGAGCGTAAAGCAGTGGTCGAGCGTAAACATGGACGCGGTAAAGATCCCGCCGTGGCCGTTCGGCACGCCGTTCACGCGGGAGGTGTAGCTGTGTGCGACGCGTGCGGCCATGTCGTCCGCGTCTTCGTCGTTGTTGCCCCACTTCGGCACGCGGTTCTTCAGGTACAGAAGCTCTCGCTCGTAGCCCGTGAAGTCTGCTTCCAGCATCCTGCGGAGTTCCGCCATCGTGAGCCGCTTTTCCTCAAAGACGATCCGTTTGATCGCGGTGAGCGAGTCGGCCGCGTTCGCGAGGCCGCCGCCCATACTGCCGGTATTGTTGTATTTTGCGCCGCCTGCGGAGATGTCGCGTCCCTTCTCCATGCAGGGCACGAAGGTGCCGGAGATAAAGGGCTCGGGGTTGATGTACGGCCAGCGGCGTTCGTAGTCGGTTATCGCTTTCTGTACGTTTTTAAGCTGCCAGGCGAGCTGCTTTTCGTACGCGTCGTAGAACTCGTCAAAGGTCGTAAACGTGCTGCTGTCGCCGGTCTCGATGCCCACGCGTTTGCCGTTCATCGGATCCAGGCCGTTCGTGAGCGCCAGTTCCACCGGCTTCGCGAGGTTGAACTTCACGCACATGTTGCAGGCGGCTTCCTTGCCCTCGATCGCGGGCTCGTAGCAGCCGATCAGCAGGTATTCGTAGCTGTCCTCCAGGCTCACGCCGCGCATGCGCACCGCTTCCAGCGACTCGTCGTCGTTCACGATGACCATGTTCGTGCGGCCGCCCTGCAGACATTTCGCGATCAGCCGGCGGAAACGCTCCGGCGTCTTTTTATTCAGTTTGATCGAAAGCTTGGGATCGGGCTGGTTGAGTTCGTAGAAGAGCTCCAGCGCGAGATAGGAGAGCGGCCCGATATTGACGGTATCTTCGTCCCGCAGGCCGCCGAAGTAGAAGTTCTTGCCATTTCCGGAGCCGCGTGTATTCGCAAAGAACTTCATCCAGAAGTAGCGGATCAGCTCGCGGGCGTCCTCCTCGGTGATGCGGCCAGCCGCAAGGTCGGCCTCATAAAAACGGCCGAAATTCCACTCAAAAGAGCCCATCGAGCGCACCCACTCGCCCTCGAACTCGATCAGCTGATGGAAGATAAAGGCAAGCTCGAGCGCTTCGTAGAGCGTCTCCGGCGCGCGGTTTTGAAGCGCAGCGAGGCAGGCGGCAAGCTTGTCCATGCGGTCCTGCGCTTCCGGATGCTCCTCCGCCATGAGGCGCGCCTGCGCTTCCAGGCGGGAAAGAAACCGGATCGCCGCCTCATAGACCGTGATCACGGCCTGATAGAAGACCACCGGATCCGTACTAAATTCCGCACCATTTTCCGCACTGTTTGTATCAGTTTTTGTGAGCGCAATAAGCCGCTCTCTAGCCTCATTCAGTATCCCCGGCAGGCCTTTTTCCAGCAGGTTCCGCCAGCCCGGGGAAATGTGTCCCAGGTCGAGTTCGGCAAAGAATGCGCCGCTTTCCGACGCTTCCCGGATGATCGTGGCGGCCTCTTTCACTGCGCCTTCGCCTTCCTCCCGGCGCCGCCGTTCGTGCAGCCGGTAGAGCAGGTCCTTGCCGTGGTCAAAGTGGTCCGCGAACCAGTCCACGGGATCCACGTCGATCCGCGCGTTCGTAAGCACATAGGAAAAGAGCTTTGCCTTCCGGATGATCGGCGGCAGCGCGGCATTTTCGTTTATCAGTTCCTCAAAGCCCGCCGTGAGCGCCTCCCGGGAAAGACCGGTCCGCTCGTCAAAAGCGGGGCAGGCATACTGGTCAAAGAGGTGATCCTTCACCTCAAAATAATCAGGTCCGGCAGCGGTAAAAATACGTTGTTCCATGGTTTAAAATGCCTCCCTGTCGGCTGCATATTACTTTAATTTTATCATAGACCAAATGGTTCGATTGTCAATTGTTTTTCCAACATAGTCATTTTTGCCTTTAGTGACTTTATTATCTTGATAAATGACTATCTTTATGATAAAGTGCAATTTGGTCAAATTCTATTCAAATGACTATATTATATCCCAAAAAGAGGATAATGAATGAGAACACTGAATTACAAAACCGAATATCAGAAACTGCTGTCTCCTGAGATCGTTTCATATCTGGCGCAGATCCATGAGCAG
>CADBQM010000183.1 GCA_902796795.1 uncultured Eubacteriales bacterium | reverse complement strand
TGTACGGGACTCGGCGTGCTCCGGGAAAAGCCGGATATCCGCCTGCATTATACGGAAGAAAAGCGCCGGGACCTCATCCGCCTGCAGCGGGAGATGCTTCGGAACCTCGCACGCTATGTGAAACCCGGCGGCGTCCTCCTCTATGCGACCTGTACGCTGGACCCGGATGAAAACGAGAAACAGTTCGCCGCCTTCCTGGAAGACGAACCCCGATTTACAGCGCTGCCCTTTACGCTTTCCGGCTTTCCGGGACGCAGGGACGAGATGGCGGCAGGGCGGCTGACCCTGTTCCCGGACGAGTATCCGGGCGGCGGCTTTTTCCTTTCGCTCGCGAAGAGAACGGAGGCCGGGACATGAAAGAGATCCGCGCACTTTATCCTGCGGAACTGAAGGAAGAACTGGTGCAGCTTGGCGAAAAGCCTTACCGCGCGGCGCAGGTCTTCCGCTGGCTCCAGCAGCGGAACGCGAAAAGCTTTGACGAGATGACGGACCTTTCGCTTGCGCTCCGGGAGAAGCTGAAGGCGCAGTTCTTCCTGAAGAGCGCGGCAGTGGAAAAGGTTCTGAAGAGCGCGGTCGACGGCAGCCGGAAATACCTGTTCCGCCTGCACGACGGCGAACTTGTCGAAGGTGTTTTCATGCCGTACCATCACGGCAATTCGGTCTGCATCTCCACGCAGGTGGGCTGCCGGATGGGCTGTGCTTTCTGTGCCTCGACGATCGGCGGGCTCGCAAGGAACCTGAGCGCGGCGGAGATGCTCGAAGAAGTTTTCCTCGTGGAAGAAGAGAGCGGGGAAAGGATCTCGAACATCGTGCTCATGGGCTCCGGGGAACCGCTGGATAATTACGATAACGTCGTCCGTTTTATCCGGCTCGTCACCGATCCCGAAGGCCGGGATCTTTCCGCCCGCAGCATCACACTTTCGACCTCCGGGCTGCCGGAAGGCATCTTAAGGCTCGCGGAAGAGGGGCTGCCCGTTACGCTGGCGCTTTCCCTGCATGCTTCGGACGACGAGCGCCGGAAGAAGCTGATGCCCGTCGCGCGGCGTTATCCGCTGTCCGAGGTCCTTTCGGCCTGCGATACTTACTTTAAAAAGACGGGCAGGAGGGTCTCCTACGAATACGCCGTGGTGCGCGGCGAGAACGACGGCAGCGCGCAGGCAGAAGCCCTGGCAGCACTGCTTCACGGGAAACAGGCGCATGTGAACCTGATCCCGGTGAACCCCGTAAAAGGCAGAAACTTTGAAAAGCCGGAAGCCGCAGCGCTCCTGGCCTTCCAAAAAATACTTGTAAAAAGCGGAATAAATGCTACAATAAGGAGAAGTATGGGCGCCGATATCGAGGGCGCCTGCGGCCAGCTGAAACGCCACTATATCGAGGAGGGGACGGTTTGATCAGGATCGCCGGCAGGACCGACACGGGCATACTGCGTACGAACAACGAAGACGCTTTCTTCATCTCGACGGAACCCGTCGGGATCTTTGACGCGCTCATCGTTGTCTGCGACGGCATGGGCGGGCACTCTTTCGGAGAGGTCGCCTCCCGCGTATGCATCGAAGCGGTCGTCGAAGACCTCTTAAGCGAACCGGTCGACAACCCGATGCTCATCATCGAGCAGGCGGTCTCGATGGCAAACCTCGCGGTCCGCAAGGAATCAGAACGCCGCGGCGGCACGGATATCATGGGGACGACGCTCGTCCTCGCCGGGATCATCGGCGATCACGTCTATGCCGCGAATATCGGCGACAGCCGTCTCTACCTGATCGGCGGAAAAGATTATACGATCACGCAGATCTCGAAAGACCATACCTTTGTTGAAGAACAGGTGGAACGCGGCCTTCTTGAGCGGGATTCCGAGGAATACGAAAAACAGAAGAACATGATCACCCGTGCGGTCGGCGTTTACGCGGAAGTGGAAGCGGATCTCTATGAGCTGACGCTTTCCGACGATCAGTACCTTTTGCTGTGCACGGACGGCCTGACGAATATGGTCAGTGATCTATTGATAAAGAATCTGGCGCTGGATGTAAGCTTTGATCTGGAAAAGCGGGTGGAGACACTGACAGCGCTTGCCAACAGGAACGGCGGCCGTGACAATATCACGGTAGTTCTTGCGCATTACCTGGAGGAAGCATGCTGAAAAGCGGAACAATATTTGCTGAACGCTACGGGATCCAGGAGAAGATCGGATCCGGCGGCATGGCTGACGTATACAAAGCGATCGATACCCGGCTGAACCGCGAGGTGGCGATCAAGGTCCTGAAGTCCAACCTGGCGCAGGATCCCGAGATCCTGCACCGCTTCCGCGTGGAAGGCAGGGCGGCGGCGGGCCTTGACAATGAGAACATCATCAAGGTCTATGACGTCGGCAACGTCGGCAGCACGTATTATATCGTGATGGAGCTCGTGAGCGGCATCACGCTGAAGGAATATATCCGCAGGAAGGGCGTACTGTCCGCGCGTGAGAGCATGGCGATCACGGCGCAGGTGGCGGTAGGCCTTCGTGCGGCGCACGCGCATCATATCGTCCACCGGGACATCAAGCCGCAGAACATCATCCTGTCGCGCGACGGTAAGGTCAAGGTCTCCGATTTCGGTATCGCGCGCGCGGTCTCGGACGAGACGAAGACCGTCACCACGACGGCCATGGGCTCGGTGCACTACATTGCGCCGGAGCAGGCCAAAGGCTCGGTCTGTGACGAACGCAGCGATATCTACTCGCTCGGCATCGTGCTGTACGAAATGATCACCGGGCAGGTGCCCTTTGACCGGGACACTTCGATCGCGGTGGCGCTCGCGCACATGAACGAAACGATGACGCCGCCTTCGGAACTGAACCCCGACTGTCCGAAAGCACTCGAGCAGATCATCTTCCGCTGCACGCAGAAATCGCGGGAACGCCGCTACCATAACTGCACGGAGCTTTTAAAGGACCTGAAGATCGCGGTCGGCAATCCTGATTTTGATTTTGAAAAGCAGGAGCTTATCGCCGCAGAGCAGGGCGAGACCCGTCGGATCCCGGAAGGCGACCTGAACGGCTTAAGGAACGGCGGTGCCGCGGCATCCTCGCTGACGGAAACGGCACGATTTACAGCGGACGAAGACGAGGCGGACGGGAGAGAAGTCCGCAGGGGCGGGGTCTCCGGCCTTTTCCGTGAAGATAAAGAAGAAGACGAGAAGACCATCTTCGACCGGATCATCCTGATCGTCGGCATCGTTTTCGGCGCCCTGATAATCTGCCTGCTGATCTATATCATCGCTTCCTTTACGGGCTGCGCCCAGAAGATGTCGGGCTGGAAGAACCGGACGACACAGGCGCCGCCGAGCGGCAGCGTGCCGGGCTCGAGCCGCGAACATACGCATCCCTCCTATGAGGATCCCAGCGACGAAGTGCCGCTGACGACGATCCCGAAGGATAAATACGATCCGGAGAAGGATACGATCGTCCCGGACGTGATCGGCATGAGCGTGAAAGCGGCGATCGATCTCTTAAAGAACGCGGACCTGCAGTACAAGATCTCCACCCAGGTCAAGTATTCCGACGAATACGCGGTCGGCACGATCTGCGAGCAGAGCTACCCCGAAGGGACCATCGTCACCCGGAAGAGCGTGATCGTCATCATCATGAGCGCGGGCAGCGACAAGTTCGAGGTCAAGAAGAGCTATGTCGGCGGACCGCTTTCCGTCTTCCAGAATGATTTCTCCCGGTTCGAGGACATCATCGACGTGGAATACGTCAAACAGTATTCGGATACCGTCCGCGTGAACCGGATCATTTCGATCGATCCGTCGTCCGGCCTGATCAAGACCGGCGATAAGATCACGGTGGTCTATTCGATCGGACCGGAATTCGTCACGGTGCCGAACGTGGTCGGCCTGACACGTGGCCAGGCTTCCCAGCAGCTGATCAACAACACGCTCTATATCGCGAACGTTTCTTATGAGAACAGCAAGACCGTCGCCGCCGACCTGGTCCTCGGACAGCAGTATCCGGCCGGGACCCGCGTGCGGAGCGGCTCCGGCGTAAACCTTGTCATCTCGCTCGGCCCCGAGACCGCGACGGTCCCGGATATGCTCGGCTGGCCGGAGAAGGATGCGGTCGATACACTGAAGGATCTCGGTTTCAAGGCCGACGTCAAATACGATTACAACAAGAAATACGAGGAAGGTGTCGTGACCGCGCAGAGCGTAGCAGCCGATACGGCGGCCGAACTCGGCACCAGTATCACGATCACGGTCAACCGCAAAGAAGAAGAATCTTCCACGGATGAATCCGAATCTTCCGAGAGCGACGAGAAGGCCAAGCTCGAGAACTTTGTCGACAGCCATTTCATCGAGAACAACGTGATGCAGCGGCTGAACGACGCCGGATTTACGAACGTCATCGTATCGGAAGAAGCGACCGACGTGCCGGACCTCAACATGATCGTCAAATCGCAGAGCCCGGCCGGCGGCACCGGCGAAGAGTTCCCGCTGAACACGGAGATCAGGATCGTTTACTACGTCTATCAGGAGCCCGGCTCCTCCTCGGAGGAACCGACCGATCCTTCCTCGGAGAGTGAGCCTTCGGAATCGGATCCCGCCCAGCAGGCGGCTTCTGAAGCACCGAAGACCCCGTGGGACTGGCTGAATTACTTCACCGGACCCTGGCAGCGGCCCTGAGGAGCACTATGCAGGGCAGGATCATACGGGGCGTCGGCGGTTTCTATTACCTGGATAACGGAAAGGCAGTCTACGAATGCCGCGCCCGCGGGGTGTTTCGGAAAAACGGGGAGAAACCGCTCGTCGGAGATCTCGCGGAATTCAGCGTGATCGACGAAGCGGAAAAGACCGGGAATGTGGACCGGATCCTGGAACGCAGGAACCAGATCGTCCGCCCGGCGCTTGCCAACGTGGACCGGATCTTTCTGTGTTTTTCCGCGTCCGTCCCGGCACCGAATTACGATATGCTGAACCGGTACCTGGCGCTCTCCATGCTGGATGAGATCCCCTTGTCCCTCGTGGTCACTAAAAGCGAACTTGTTTCGGAAGAGGAACGGCAGGAGATCTCGGATGCATTCCGGGCCGCGCCGTTTCCTCTTCTTTTTGTTTCCGTATTCGCAGGGACCGGCCTGGACGCCTTAAGAGAAGCGATGCGGGGACAGGTGAACGCCCTCGCGGGGCCTTCCGGCGCGGGGAAATCCACGCTCTTAAACGCGCTGAAATCGGAAGAGGTCATGGCCGTGGGAGACCTGAGCAGAAAGATCGCCCGCGGGAAAAATACCACCCGGCATTCGGAACTTTTCCGGATATCGGAAGACAGCTGGCTGTTCGATACGCCGGGCTTTACCGCCGTCGACATCGAAGGCCTCACGGATGTCCCGCCGGAGCAGATGTTCCCGGAATTCGAACCTTATCTTCAGGACTGCCGTTTCCACGGCTGCAGACACTTAAAAGAACCCGGCTGCGCGATCCGCGCGGCTGTAAAAGCGGGAGAGCTCTCGAAGGTCCGTTACCGTTCCTATGTGCGGATCACGGAAGCACTCGCCGATATCAGGAGGTATTGACCTTGCGTCCCATGCTGATCGCACCCTCGATCCTTGCCGCGGACCTTGCCCGGCTTTCCGACGCCCTTCACGGAATGGAGGAAGCCGGCGCTGACCTGGTCCATTTTGACGTCATGGATGGTAAATTCGTCCCGGAGATCTCCTTCGGGGAGATCCTGCTGCGCGCCGTAAAAAGGGAATGCGCGCTGGAGACCGACGTACACCTGATGATCCGGGATCCGGAAAAGAGTATTCCGTCCTTTATCAGGGCGGGCGCCGACCGGATCACGCTGCACCTGGAGACCCTGGACGATCCGTACCGCGCGCTTTCCATGCTGAAGGAAGCGGGTGTAAAAGCGGCACTCTCGATCCGGCCGGACACGCCGGTCGAAGCGCTGTTCCCTTATCTTTCCTGCTGTGACATGATCCTGATGATGACGGTGCAGCCCGGCTTCGGCGGCCAGGCTTTCCTGCCGGATTCGCCGGAAAGGATCCGCCTGCTCGCGGAAGAGATCCGGCGTCAGGAGCTTTCCGTCGATATCGAAGTCGACGGCGGCATCAATTTTGAAACACTGCCGCTGGCCGTAAATGCCGGCGCCAACGTGATCGTCAGCGGGTCCGCGCTTTTTAAGGGCGACCTCGCCGCCAATATCCGCAGGATGCGCGCTGTCCTGGACGAAGCGGAGGAGACGGATGCGTAAGCTTCTCGCCGGCCTCATCCTGCTCGTCCTGATCGGGACGGCGGCATGCGAGCGCCCCGCGGTCAATTTCCGGCGGGGCGACGTGATCGTTCTTTCGGACGGCGAGCACCATCTCACCGAACCGGAACTGCTGCTCGTCGCTCTGGAATATAAATGTGAATTCGAGTCCTACTACCGGGAACTGATCGGAGAGAACTTCTGGGATACGGAACTCAGGGATGGCGTGCATTTTGACGAATACGTCCGTGAATACTATATTTTCGCGGAATGCCGGGCGCTGCTCGTCCTTTCGGAAATGGCCATGCGCGACGGGCTGAAGTTAAGTGCCGGGGAAGAGGAGACGCTCGAAGAAGCCGCAGGCCGCTATTATGAAGGCCTCGGCGAAAAGGAACGCGCCTATACGAAAGCGGACGCGGACGACGTCTTCCGCCTGCTTTCCAAATATGCGCTGGCCGAAAAGGAGATCACGCTCCTCAAAAAGAACGGCGGGCAGCTGGACGTGAGTTTTGAGGAAAGCCGGGTCGCGGACATCCAGATGATCGCGGTCGACACCCGTTCGCTCGCCGACGAGGTGGAGCGGCGTCTTCAGGAGGGCGAGAATTTCATGACGCTCGCCACGACCTACAGCATCGAGGAGCGGATCAGCTATTCGGTCGCGAAGGGGGACCTGAAGCCGGCGCTGAACGACACGGTCTTTAAGATGCGGGAAGGGGAGATCAGCGACGTGATCCCCTGTGCGGACCGCTATTATATCATCCGTCTTTCCAACAGTTACAATACGCTGCTTTCCGGCAATCATAAGACGAACCTCCTGGCTTCACGGGCCTACGACTCCTGGCGGGAGCCCTTCGAAGACGCGCTGAGGACCCGGAACATCAAACGGGACAACCGCATCTTCCGGGATCTGCCCCTGAAAACAGAAGAACACCTGGATTCCAACGCGCTGTTCTCCTACCTGAAAGTGACGGAATAACGGCTTGTAATTTCCGCCTTCATTCGGTAAAATGATAGGCGGAGTCATGACGTCGCCGGACAGAAAAGAGGAATGAAAAAACATCGGCGCCTGCATCTTATTTCCGCAGCCTTCGCCCTTGTCTTTCTCTTTTTTCTCTGGTACCTGAAATACGGCGGAGACCGTCTTCCGGTCCTTCCGGAACTTTTCCGTTTCCGCCCGCAGGAAGCAGAAGAAAAGGAACTCGTCTTCACGCTGCCCGAAGCTGAAACGGCAGAGGAAACAGAGGCACGGCTCACCGTCTATGTCAGCGGTGAGGTCTCGGCGCCCGGCGTTTATTTCTTTCTGCCGGGAGACCGGGCCTACCTCGCGGTGGAACGGGCCGGCGGGTTTACGGAAAATGCCGACCGCGACGCGGTGAATCTCGCGCTGCCCCTGAAGGACGGGGAGCAGCTGAAGATCCCGGCAAAACGGAGCGGCGGCGAAACAGGCGCCGGACCGGTCAGGATCAACATCAATACCGCGGACGCGGAAACGCTGACGAAGCTGTCCGGCATCGGCGAAGCGAAAGCAAAGGCGATCATCGCCTACCGGCAGCGGAACGGGCCATTTGAAGCCCCGGAAGAACTGAAGAACGTCTCCGGCATCGGAGAGGCACTGTACCAGAACATCGCAGAGGACATCTGCACGGAGTGAGGCATTATGGCGAAGATCCTGGTGGTCGATGATGAGAAGATGATCGTGAAGGGCATCCGCTTTTCCCTTTTGCAGGAACAATGGGAAGTGGACTGCGCCTATGACGGCGAGGAAGCGCTCCGGATGGCGGAGGAGAACACGTATGACATGATCCTCCTCGACATCATGCTGCCGAAGATGAACGGCCTGGAAGTCTGCCAGCAGATCCGGGAGTTTTCCAACGTCCCGATCATCATGCTGACCGCCAAGGGCGAGGACATGGACAAGATCATGGGCCTCGAATACGGCGCGGATGATTACGTCACCAAGCCGTTCAATATCCTGGAGGTCAAGGCCAGGATGAAGGCGATCATGCGCCGCAGCCAGAAAACAGCGGAAGAGAGCGGGGAGAAGGAAAAGAACCTGATCCTGAGCTCCGGCGACCTGAAGCTCGACGCCGAAAACGGTCGCGTTTTCGTACGCGGACGCGAAGTCAACGTCACGGCGAAGGAATTCGACGTCCTGCACCTGCTCGTAACGAATCCGAACCAGGTCTACAGCCGCGACCGCCTGCTTTCCCTCATCTGGGGACCGGAGTATCCTGGAGACGCGCGGACCGTGGACGTCCATATCCGGAGGCTCCGCGAAAAGATCGAGGAGAACCCCAGCGAGCCGAAGTACGTACAGACCAAGTGGGGCGTAGGTTATTTCTACAGACAGGATGAAGAAGCTTTTTAAATCACTGAGAAGCCGGATCATATTGTTTGTATTACCGGCGGGTATTCTGCCCGCCGTTCTTTTGCATCTGATCGTGGTGAACACCTACGAGAGCACGCTGATCAACCGCCGGATGGCGGAGGTACAGCAGCAGCTCAGCGTGGTTACATCCGCCTTGTCCGAATCCCCGGCCGTTTCCGAAGCACTGAAAAAAGAAGAGCTTTCCGACGAGCTCATGTTTTATTCGGAGGCTTACGAAGGCCGGCTGCTCGTTGTTGATGATGGTTTCCGCATCCTGATGGATTCCTATAACGCCGACACCGGGCGGATCTGTGTTTCCGAACCGGTCTTCAACGCGTTCTCCGGCAAGAGCTGGCAGGCTTATAAAAAGGACACCAGCTTTATCGAGTTCGCGCTTCCCCTGCAGCACATGGATGCCGCGAGCGAAGAGAAAAGAGTCACAGGCGTCCTGATCTTTTCCTCCGCGACCGACTGGATCCGGGACAGCCTGCGCCAGCTCGCGATCGGGATGATGATCATGGAGAGCGTGCTCTTTGTCCTG
>CADBQM010000182.1 GCA_902796795.1 uncultured Eubacteriales bacterium | reverse complement strand
GCGCCGTTCGGTATTTTTGTCCGCGGGATACTTCCGGATGCAGAGGCGCCGGCGGTGGCGCTTGTCGGCGCCAGGAACTGCTCGCCCTACGGCAGGGAGAGCGCCTTCTTTTTCGGACGGGAGCTCGCGAATGCCGGCGTCAACGTCATCAGCGGGATGGCGCTCGGGATCGACGGCTATGCCGGCCGCGGCGCGCTGGAACAGGAAGGCCGGTCCTTTTCCGTGCTCGGCGGCGGAGCGGACCTCTGTTACCCGGCATCCAACGTCGACCTTTACCGGGGACTCCTGGAGCGGGGCGGCGTGATCAGCGAGCGGCCGCCGGGATACCGGGCGCGCCAGGCGGACTTTCCGCTGAGGAACCGGATCATCAGCGGCCTGTCGGACATCGTCTGCGTGATCGAAGCCGCGGAACACTCCGGCTCCCTGATCACCGCAGACCACGCGCTGCAGCAGGGACGGGAGGTCTTTGCGCTTCCCGGCAGGATCGACGATCCCTTAAGCTACAGCTGCAACGCGCTGATCCGGAACGGGGCCTCCATGCTGACCTGTCCGGAGGACCTTCTTTCCGCGCTCGGCAGGAGCGTCTCCGGGGAACACGGGAAGCCGAAACGGGTGCTGCTCGATAAGGAAGAGGAAGCGCTCGTCTCCTGTATGCGCTCAGGGGAGCTTTCCATCGACGGGCTGATCGAATCGAGCGGGCTGCCTTTTTCGGAGATCGCGTCCCTGCTCCTTCAGCTGGAGATGAAGGGCGTCGTCACGCGGGGCGGCGGCGGGACCTATCTTCTAAAGGAGCAGCGGAAGTCCTCCGGGTGATATGCAAAAAGCCCTGCTTCTGCTTGAGTTTCCATGATGCCTGTGCTAAAATCCATTCTGTAATGTCATATAAAGACTTCCGAATCACTGAATAACGGAGGATAGAATGGAATACAGAGAAAAGTTTGAAGAATGGCTGACAGGCGCTTCCTTTGACGAAGCAACAAAAGCAGAACTGAAAAAGCTGGAAGCGGAAGGCAATGAAGAAGAGATCCGCGACCGCTTTTACCGGGACCTGGAATTTGGTACCGCGGGCCTGCGCGGCGTGATCGGCGCCGGGCTGAACCGCATGAACTATTATACCGTACGGCGGGCCACCCAGGGCCTGGCGGACTATATCAACAGTCTCGGCCGGGCGGCGATGGGCGTCGCGATCGCCTACGATTCGCGGCATATGTCGCCGGAATTCGCGGAATGCGCCGCGCTTTCACTGGCTGCCAACGGGATCAGGGCGTATCTGTTCGACGCGCTGCGCCCGACGCCGGAACTTTCGTTCGCGGTGCGTTACCTGAAATGCACGGCGGGCATCAATATCACGGCTTCCCACAACCCCTCCGACTACAATGGCTACAAGGTCTACTGGGAAGATGGCGCGCAGATCACGCCGCCGCATGACAGCGGCATTACGGAAAAGGTGCTGGCGATCACCGATTTCTCCGCGCTGAAGACCATGGACCGCGCGGAAGCGCTGGCTTCCGGCCTGCTGACGATCATCGGCAAAGAGATCGACGACTGCTATATCGCGGAAGTGAAGAAGCAGGTCAAATCCTGGGACGCGATCGAAAAAGAAGGCCGGAACCTGAAGATCGTCTATACGCCGCTGAACGGTACCGGCAACGTCCCGGTCCGGCGCATCCTTTCCGAGATCGGCTTTACGAACGTTTACGTCGTTCCCGAGCAGGAACTGCCCGACGGTGATTTCCCGACGACGCCTTATCCGAATCCGGAGGATCCGGCGGCATACCAGCTGGCACTCAAACTTGCCCGGGAGAAGGACGCAGACCTCATCCTTGCGACCGACCCGGATGCCGACCGCCTCGGCGTTTACGTCAAGGACACGAAGAGCGGGGAGTACATCCCACTGACCGGCAATATGTCCGGCACGCTGCTCGCGGAGTATACGATCTCCCGGACAAAGGAGACGAAAGGCCTCCCGGAAGACGGCGTGCTCGTCAAATCGATCGTTTCCTCCAACCTCGCGGATGCGATTGCCGCGCACTACGGGCTGAAGCTCATCGAGACCCTGACTGGTTTTAAATACATCGGACAGGAGATCCTGAAGATGGAAGAGAGCGGTAAGGGCACCTATCTTTTCGGCTTTGAGGAAAGCTATGGCTGCCTGATCGGCACCTATGCGCGTGACAAGGACGCGGTGGTCGCTTCCATGGCGCTCGCCGAAGCCGCGGCATTCTATAAAACAAAGGGCATGACGCTCTGGGACGCGATGCTTCAGATGTACGAGCGCTACGGCTGCTACCTTGAGAAAGTCACGTCGGTGACGCTGAAGGGGATCGAAGGCCTCGGAAAGATCGCCGCGATCATGGAAGCGCTGCGCGCGGATCCGCCGAAGGAGATCGGCGGGAAGAAAGTGCTCAAGCTCCGCGACTACCAGGCCGGGACCGTCCTGGATACGGAGAGCGGCACTATTGCGCCTTCGGGACTTCCGAAGTCCAACGTGCTTTATTACGATTTCGCCGGCGGCGAGTGGCTCTGCGTACGTCCTTCCGGGACCGAGCCCAAGATCAAGCTGTATTTCGGCGTCTGTGCGGAGAATATCGAAAAGGCGGGAGAAGAAGCCGACGCGTTCGCGAAGGAAGCGCTCCGCCTGCTGGAAGGTTAAATCATCATGGAAGAAAAGAAACAGCTGTCCATGCGTCCCTACTATTTTTACCTTGCCGTAGGGATCATCGGGCTGGGACTCATCATCTTTGCCGCCTGGTGGCAGTCAAAGGGGTTTACGGCGGATTACGTCAACGGCTACCTGATCGTTCTTGCGTTCATGCTCGGGATCCTGTTCGGGCACATGGGCATCCGTTATATGCGCAACCGGAGTAAAAAAAGCGAAGAGATCGGTGATATCCGCCATGTTCTCTACCCGAAGGATATGAAGTCGATGATGATCGGCTACCTGATCATGGGTGCCGTCTGCATCCTCCTTGCCTTTACCGCGATGCAGGTCATCTACTTCTACCTGGCGATCGGCTTCGGCGCTTTCGCGGCCAGCGCCTCCATCAGTTTCTATTTCTGGGCGATGGACTGGAAAAAAGAAGTGGAAGAAAAAGAAAAGGGCGGTAATACAGCCGGATGAAGACCAGGATCCTCTCTGTCAGAGATGACGGGATCGATGCCGTCTCGGCGGCTTTTTCGGAGGTGATCGAAAGCGGCGGCATCGCGGCTTTCCCGACGGAAACGGTCTACGGCCTTGGCGGGAACGGGCTCTTAGCCAGCGCAGCAGCGAAGATCTACGCTGCGAAGGGACGGCCTTCCGATAACCCCCTGATCCTCCATATCGGGAAGGAAGAACAGCTATTCCCGCTGATCGCGGAGATGACAGCGGAGGCGGAAGCACTGATCCGTGCGTTCTGGCCGGGACCGCTGACGCTGATCTTTCAAAAATCGGAGATCGTCCCGCGCGAGACGACCGGCGGCCTGAATACCGTCGCCGTCCGGATGCCTTCCGACCCGACGGCGCACCGCCTGCTCATGGACTGCGCCCTGCCGGTCGCGGCACCGTCCGCGAATATTTCCGGGCGGCCGAGCCCGACGTCCTTCCGTCATGTGAAGGAGGACCTCTTCGGGCGGGCGGACCTGCTGATCGACGGCGGAGATTCGGCGATCGGACTGGAATCCACGATCCTCGACTTAAGCGGGCAGGTACCGACCCTGCTCCGGCCAGGCTTCATCACACTGGAGAAGCTGCAGGCCGTGATCGGTGAGGTACAGGAAGATCCGGTGATTCGGCCCGAGCACATCATCGCCGGCATCCCGGCGGACTTCCGTCCGAAGGCCCCGGGCATGAAATACCGGCACTATGCACCGAAAGCCCCGCTCACTGTCGTCCGTGGCAGCGCAGCGGCGGTCGCAGAGGCACTGAACCGGATCGCGGACGAAGATACGGGCATTCTAACTTCCGAAGAACATGCGGCCCTGTTTCAGAAGGGCAGGGTGCTGACGGTCGGGCGGCTGAAGGACCCGGAAAGCATCGCACACGCGCTGTTTTCCACACTGCGCCGCTTTGACGAACTGGGCGTACACAGGATCTATTCGGAGGACTTTACGGAAGCGGATATCGGCACCGCCGTCATGAACCGCCTCTTAAAAGCGGCGGGCGGCAGCGTCGCGGACGCGGAGACACTTTAAAGAGCGATCGGAGAAGCTTATGTTTGAACGCAAGGACCATATCAGCTGGGATGAGTATTTCATGGGCGTCGCCATGCTTTCCGCAAGAAGGAGCAAAGACCCCAATACGCAGGTCGGCGCCTGCATCGTCAGCGAGACGAACCGCATCCTTTCCATGGGCTACAACGGATTCCCGAACGGGGTCCCGGATGAAGAGTTCCCCTGGAACCGGGAAGGTGAGGACAACAAGTATCTGTACAGCACGCACAGCGAACTGAACGCGATCCTGAACTACCGCGGCGGGAGCCTCGAGGGCTGCAAGATGTACGTCACGCTCTTCCCCTGCAACGAATGCGCGAAAGCGATCATCCAGAGCGGGATCCGGACCCTCGTTTACGCGGAAGATAAATACGCGGATACGCCGGGCGTCCGGGCTTCCAAGCGGATGCTGAACCGTGCCGGCGTTGTGTTTTACCAGTATGAACCGAGCGGACGCGACGTCACGCTCTCCCTGTAAACAGTATGAATGAAGGAAGGCGGGAAGTTTTCCGGAACCTGGGGCTCATCCTGCAGGTCGGCCTGACGGTGATCGTTCCGCTGGTACTGCTGACGTTTCTCGGCGTATATCTGGACAAAAAGTACGGGACAGGACTCACCGTACTTTTTGTGCTTCTCGGGCTGTCCGGCGGCGCTGCCGGCGCCTGGAAGCTCGTGACGCGTTCGGCCGGGAAGAAAAAGGCGGAAGAAGAGGAGACTTACGACCTGATGGAAGGCTACAGCCTTTCGGAAGACCGTAAAAAAGAGGACCCCGCGCATGAGGAAAAGTCTGAAAAAGAATAAATACTACAGCGAGCTTCTGGAGGCCGCGGACCTTAGTGACCTCATCGACGGGGAGGACGAAACGGAAGAAGCCGATGCTTATGACGCTTCCCTGCCTGACGAGGGGGCGGAATATGACGCGGCGCCGGCCGAAACGGAAGAAGAGGACGGCGAAGACCCGATGACACGCACGGTCCGCGCGGTCCTGATGTTCATCGTGTTTTTCACCCTGGCCGAGCTGCTCATCGTCCTGTTCTTTATCGGCGGCGAGGACTTCACTTTCGGCAGCCTCAAACTGTCCTGCGCGCTGGGCCTGATCGCGGGCGGATGTGCTGCGGCCGTGTTCTTCCTGCTGATGAAGCGGCAGGTCGAGACGGTGACCGCGATGCCCTCCCAGAGCGCAAAAAACCGGCTGAAGCTCGGGAGCATCCTCCGCATCCTTGCCGTTGCCGCAATGGCGGTCCTGTTCGCGTTCACGAAGGTGATCCACCCGCTCGCTTTCCTGATCGGCGTGCTCAACCTGAAGTTTGCGGCACTTGCCGCGCCGCTTCTTGACAAGTTCCTGAAAAAAGGGTAAACTACTATGAGGTCATTTGGCGGTTTACTGCCATAAGACTTTTTTACCTTGAAAACTTTATAAAGGAGGTACTCCTGTGGATTGGATTTTTTATTTGGTCGCAGCAGTGCTTCTCGTCGCTTGCAGCATCGGCGCTTTTCTTTACGGTACTGCCCGCCAGAAAAAGATCTACAATGAGAAGGTGGGCTCCGCGGAAGTAAAGGCGCGCGAGATCATGGACGAGGCGCTACGCACGGCTGAATCAACGAAGCGGGAGGCGCTCTTGGAAGTAAAAGAAGAATCCCTGCGGTCGAAGAACGAACTGGACCGGGAGATCCGTGAGAGGAGAAATGAGATCTCCCGTACCGAGAAGCGGATCGCAAACAAGGAGGAAGCTTTAGACAGAAAGACAGAGACGCTGGAAAAGCGTGAGAACAGTCTGAGTTCCAAAGAAGAGGGCCTGAAGAAAAAGTACGCTGAGCTTGATGAAAAGCATTCACAGATCACAAAGGAGCTCGAAAGAGTCTCCGAGATGACCTCCGAACAGGCAAAAGAACACCTGTTAAAAGCAGTAGAAGACGACGTAAAGAAAGACGCCGCGAAGCTCGTGAGAGATCTCGAGCAGCGGGCAAAGGAAGAAGCTGCCAAGAAGGCGCAGGAATACGTGGTGACCGCGATCCAGCGCTGTGCGGCGGACCACGTGGCGGAGAGCACCATTACCGTGGTGCAGATCCCCAGCGACGAAATGAAGGGCCGTATCATCGGCAGGGAGGGCCGCAACATCCGCGCGCTCGAGACCCTGACCGGTGTGGAACTCATTATCGACGACACCCCGGATGCGGTGGTGCTGTCGGCATTTGATCCCGTACGCCGCGAGATCGCCCGTGTGGCACTCGAAAAGCTGGTCGTAGACGGACGTATCCATCCGGCCCGCATCGAGGAAATGGTCGAAAAGGCGCGGCGTGAAGTGGACGTGAAGATCCGCGAAGAGGGCGATAAAGCCCTGCAGGAGGTCGGGATCCACGGGATCCATCCGGAGCTGGTCAAGCTCCTCGGCCGCATGTATTTCCGGACCAGCTATGGTCAGAATGCGCTGAAGCATTCCATCGAGGTCGCCCATCTTTCCGGGCTGATGGCCGCGGAACTCGGACTGGACGTCCGTATGGCGAAACGTGCGGGACTTCTTCACGATATCGGCAAGGCCGTCGACCATGAAATGGAAGGCTCCCATGTACAGCTGGGCGCAGAGCTCTGCAAGAAGTACAAGGAATCGCAGATCGTGGTCAACGCGGTGGAATCCCACCACGGCGACACGGAGCCGACGTCCATGATCGCCTGCATCGTACAGGCGGCGGATACCATTTCCGCAGCCCGTCCCGGCGCAAGGCGCGAAACCATCGAAACTTATATCAATCGTCTGAAACAGCTTGAAGAGATCACCAATTCTTATGCAGGTGTTGAAAAGTCCTACGCGGTCCAGGCGGGCCGTGAAGTTCGGGTAATGGTCATTCCGGAGAAGGTATCGGATGCGGACATGATCCTGATGGCGCGGAACATTTCCAAGCAGATCGAGGATGAGATGCAGTATCCGGGCCAGATCAAGGTCAACGTGATCAGAGAATCCAGGGTAACGGACTACGCAAAGTAACAACATCGGGCGGCGGATCTTAAAGAGATTTCTCTTTGGGTCCGCCGTTTTCGTACGTATCTCAGCCATATTGCACTTCATGCAGGAAAGGACAGGACCATGGAAGTGAACAGTGAAAAACTCCTTTGCCCCACGGGACATATCGACGGGATCGATATCCCGGTCTCCCGCATCTTTTTCGGCGCGACGGTACGCCCGGTCACGACCTGCGATCTTGAAAACGCGTACAGGATCCTCGATACCGCGGTGGCTTACGGGCTCAACGCCTTTGATACCGCCTATTCCTACGGCCGTTCGGAAGAGACTCTCGGTCACTGGATGAAGGAAAGGAACAACCGGAACAAGGTCGTGATCCAGTCGAAGGTGGGGGACGTGAACCGCGACGGCAGCGTCCATATCGACCGCGAAGTGATCACAAACGGGATCAATACCGGCCTGGAACGCCTTCAGACCGATTATATCGATATTTACCTGCTGCACCGCGACGATCCGAAGACCCCGGTCTCCGAGATCATCGATACGCTTTCCGCCTTCCAGGATGCCGGAAAGATCCTGCGCTTCGGCGCTTCCAACTGGACCCATGAAAGGATCGCGGAGGCAAACGCCTATGCCGAAGCAAACGGGAAGCACGGGTTCACAGTCTCCAGTCCTTATTACGGGATCGCGCGCCAGGTCGCGGACGTCTGGAACGGCGGCTGTGTGGGTATTTCGGGCCCCGAAAACAAGGAAGCCCGCGCCTGGTATGAAAAGAACCAGATGCCGGTGGTCTCGTATTCGGCGCTTTCGCATCACTTCTTTGCCGGACGCTTCAAGAGCTATGATTATGAGGCGGCAGACCAGGTGCTGGACCGTTTCGGGAAGAAAGGCTATCTTTCCGAAGACAACATGTACCGCCTGAAGGTGGCGGAGGAGATCGCGGAAAAGACCGGCCTCACGGTCGCTCAGGTGGCGGTCCGCTTTGTCCTTTCTTCGAAGATGAACGGCTTTGCCATCGCTTCGATGTCGAAGGAGGAGAGGATCCGCGACAACGTGATCGCCGCCATGGGGAAACTGACGGAAGAAGAGATCCGTGCGCTGGAAGCGGACGGATACTGCTGATCATAAGAACATAAAACAGAAGGAGAGATTACAATGTCCTGTACGACCATCCTCGCCGGAAAGCTGGCGACGAACGACCGCTCGACCCTGATCGCCCGCACGGACGATGGCTTCTTCGATACGAAAAAACTCGTCGTCGTGACGCCGGACAAGAAGAAAAAGAAATATACGAGCGTGATATCGCACCTGACGGTCGAGCTGCCGGAAGAAGCCTTAAGCTACACCGCCTGTCCGAGCGTGGACCCGAAAAACGGCGTCTGGGCGGCGACCGGCATCAACAGCGCGAACGTCGGCATGACCGCGACGGAAACGATCACGTCGAACCCGCGCGTGCTTGCGGCGGATCCGCCGGTCCTTTATAAAAAAGCAGAAAAACGCGGTGAGAAGGACACGCCGGGCGGGATCGGCGAGGAGGATATCGTGGTCCTCGTCCTGCCGTATATAAGGAGCGCGCGGGAAGGCGTCTTAAGGCTCGGCGCACTGCTGGAAAAATACGGTACGTATGAATCGAACGGCATCGCGTTCAACGACGAGAACGAGGTCTGGTGGCTCGAAACGATCGGCGGCCATCACTGGATGGCGAAGCGTGTCCCGGACGAGATGGTCGTGGTGAACCCGAACCAGTTCGGCATGGACGCGTTTGACCTGGACGATGCGTTCGGCAGACAGGAAGCGCATCTCTGCTCGGCGGACCTGAAAACGTTCATCGAGGAGAATGCACTGGACCTGAACCAGGAAGGCACCTTCAATCCGAGGGACGTCTTCGGTTCCCGTACGGACATGGATCATATCTACAATACGCCGCGCGCCTGGTTCATGGGCCGGTACTTGACGCCGTACAGCTTCCGCTGGGACGGCCCGGACGCCGACTTTACGCCGGAGAGCGACGACATCCCCTGGTCGTACGTCCCGGACCGCAAGGTGACGGTGGAGGATTTCAAATACCTGCTTTCCTCCCATTACCAGGGCACGCCCTACGATCCCTATCTTGCGAAGGATTCCGGCGCGCGGGGCAAATACCGCTCGATCGGCATCAACCGGACCGGCGTGACGTCGATCTGCCAGATCCGCAGCAACGTCCCGGACGAGATCAAGGGCATCGAGTGGATCATGTTTGCATCCACGACCTTCGACGCGGCGCTTCCGGTCTACACGAATGTGAAGAAGATGCCGGCCTACCTTTCCGAAGTGACCCTGGACGCCTCCACGGAGAACTTCTACTGGAACAGCTTCATGATCGGCGTGCTTGCAGACCACGATTACGGGACCTCGGTCCAGATGGTCGAGCGCTATCAGAACACGGTCATGGTGAAGGGCAGGAAGCTCATCCGGGATTTCGACCGCGAGATGATCGAAAAGAAGGATTTTACGCTGACGGAGAAGGCCAACGAGGCGCTCGCCGCGATGGCGAAAGAGGAGACGAAGCAGGCGCTGAACCGGCTTCTGAAGAACTCTGCCATGCACATGAAAAACGGCTACAACCGGGCGGATAACTGAGCCGGAAGCTTGAAACATCCGGCAGGATTTGATATAATAAACCGGTTATATCAAAGGAGAGACAGTATGGAAGAAGTGCGGCGGACCGACCGGAGGCTGGTCCGGAAATGTCACGTTTTCGACCTTTATGAGGATACGATCGAATTCCCCGACGGCCACGTAGCCCATTGGGATTATCTGGAGCATCACGGCGCGGCAGCCGTCGTCCCGGTGCTGCCGGACGGACGCATCCTGCTGGTGCGCCAGTTCAGGAACGCGGTGGACCGGGTGTCGCTTGAAATCCCGGCAGGCAAGAAGGACAGCCCCGAAGAGGACGGCCTTGTCTGTGCCCGGCGGGAACTCGAAGAAGAGACCGGATACCGCGCGGGAAAGATGACGAAGCTCGTGAAGCTCGTTACCGCCATCGCCTACTGCAGCGAAACGATCGACATCTACGTGGCGGAAGAGCTTTCAAAACATGAGCAGAAGCTGGACGAGGATGAGAGCATCGACGTCGAGGCCTTCCCGCCGGAGACCGTGCTTCAGATGATCGCGGACGGGACGATCCAGGACGCAAAGACCGTCGCCGCGGTTTCCAATTATCTGCTTCGTAAATAATAACAAGTCCGGGCGGCGGCAGGACCGTGCCGCGGCTTCGGATCATGAGGAGGAATATGAAAATGACAAAGGTAGACGTGATCTCGGGATTTTTAGGCGCCGGCAAGACGACGCTCATCAAGAAACTGCTTCAGGAAGCCCTGAAGGACGAGCAGGTCGTGCTGATCGAGAACGAATTCGGCGAGATCGGCATCGACGGCGGTTTCCTGAAGGACGCCGGCGTGCAGATCACGGAAATGAATTCCGGCTGCATCTGCTGCTCGCTGGTCGGTGATTTCGGCGAAGCATTAAAGACGGTCATCACGGATTTCCATCCGGACCGCATCATCATCGAACCTTCGGGCGTCGGCAAGCTTTCCGACGTCATGGGCGCGGTGAAGCGGGTCTCTGACGAGTGCGCGCTCGAGCTGAACAGCGCGACGACGGTCTGCGATGCCAGCAAGGCAAAGCTTTACATGAAGAATTTCGGCGAATTCTACGACAACCAGGTCGAGAACGCCGGTGCGATCATCCTTTCCCGTACGCAGAACGTGTCGGAAGAGAAACTGCAGACCGCTTTTGACCTGCTGCGCGAGAAGAACAAAGAAGCCAGGATCCTCACGACGCCCTGGGACGAGATCCCCGGCGAACGCATCCTGGAGGTCATCGAGGATGCGCAGGACCTGACGCTCGCCCTGATGGAAGAAGCCGCGAAGAAGGCTTTCGAAGAAGAGGCGGCCGACGAGCATCATCACCACGACGATGATGACGAGGACGAGCACGAGCATCATCACCATCATCATGACGATGAGGACGAGGATGAACACGAGCATCATCACCATGACGACGATGATGACGAAGAGCATGAACACGAGCATGAACACGAGCACGAACATGCGCACGGCCACAGCCACCATCATCACCATCACCACGGTCACGACCACCATCACGACGCGGACGAGATCTTCGACAGCTGGGGCATCGAGACCCCGAAGAAGTTCGACCGCGACGCGCTTTCGGAAGCCCTGGAAAAGCTGGCCGAGTCGAACGAGTTCGGCGCCGTGCTCCGCGCGAAGGGCATGGTCGCGCTGACCGACGGCAGCTGGGGCTATTTCGACATGACCCCCGGCGAATACGAGATCCGCGAGGGCGCGCCGGATTATACGGGCCGTCTGTGCGTGATCGGGTCGGACCTGAAGGAAGATAAGATCGAAGAGCTTTTCGGCATCTGAAATTCTGGAAAGAGGCAGTAAATGAAAAAACAGCCCCGTTCGGTGCCTGTCTACCTGATCGCAGGCTTCTTAGACAGCGGCAAAACGAACTTTTTAAAGTACACGCTCCAGCAGGACTATTTCAACGACGGATCAAAGTCCCTGCTTCTTCTCTGCGAAGAGGGAGAGGAAGAGTATCCGCAGGCGATGCTGAAGAAAACGAAGACGGACTGTGTCACGGTCGACGGACCGGAAGGCCTTACGGCGGCGGCGCTCGAAAAGTACGATAAACAGTACAAGCCCGACCGCGTGCTCATCGAATACAACGGCATGTGGTCCGTCCAGGACCTTTTGAACACACCGCTGCCCGGCAGCTGGGCCTTCTACCAGATCATCACGATCCTCGACGGTTCCGCGTTCAAGCTCTACCTGAACAATATCCGGAAGACCGCGGTCGAGATGCTGACCAACGCGGACATGGTGATCTTCAACCGCTGCACGGCGGACGATCCGGACCTCGTGACGTACCAGCGCGCGCTTCGTTCCGTAAACGGGCGGGCAGAGCTGATCTTTGAGGACAAGGACGGCCAGGAGCTGGAGGCGCCGGAACCGGACCTGCCATACAGCCTGGACGATCCCGTGATCGTCATCAGCGACGAGAATTACGGCAGCTTCTACATCGACCTCGACCAGCACCCGGAGCGCTACATCAACAAAAAAGTGCGCTTCCTCGCGCAGATCATGCAGGACAAGAAGTTCCCCGAGAATGTTTTCGTTGCAGGCCGCCGCGCGATGACCTGCTGCGTGGAAGACATCCGTTTCCTGCCGTACCTGTTCGTCTACGACCGGGCAAGGTCGATCGCGAACAACACCTGGGCTGAGATCCAGGCGGAGATCAAGTGGGAATTCCATGAGATCTATCAGGAAGAGGGACCGGTCTTTTACGTGGACGAACTGAAGGTCGTGACGCGGCCCAAGGAAGAACTGATCTACTTCTGATCAAAACCGGATAAACAACAGGAGAATACGCGGCGATGAAGGCATTGAAGGATCTTTACGCGAAGAACGGGAAAAAACTGTATGTTGTATTCGTTTTCGTCTGGATCCCGCTTGCTTTTATCGCCGCGCTCCTTTATTCCGCGCGCAGCTTTTCCCCCGCGGGAATGCTGGCATTTATACAGAACGGGTTTCAGAATGAACGGGGCGGTACGGCGGTCTTTTTCCTCCGGCTGCTCCTTTTTGCTGCGGCGGGCGAACTTGCGCTCGTCCTGCTTTCACCGTTCCGGGAGGCGTTCCTTGCCTTCTGCTTCCGTTTCCGCTACCTGATCGCGCTCGCTTTCGTCGCACTCGCCGTGCTCCTGAACCTAAACGGTTCGTCGCTCGCGGCCTGGAACGCCCACACCGGCAGCTGTGTACCATCCGACGTCGTTTTCGGGCATCCGAAGACGATCCGGAGCGACGAATGGGCGACCTTTACGCCGATGATCGCCTCCCAGGGCTTTAACGCCTACCGGCAGATGAGCCCCTTATTCGGCGGCGATACCAATACCTTTATCGTCTACGGCCTACCGTCGTGGAATATCTTCGGCATCCTTTTCCGGCCCTTCCTGAACGGCTTCCTGCTGTTCGGCTTTGAGCGCGGCCTCGCTTTCTTCTGGAGCGCACGGCTTGCGGCGCTGTTCCTCGCCTGGTTCGAGCTTCTCCGGAAGCTGACCGGCGATAAACGCGGCCTTGCACTCATCGGCGCTTTTATCGTCAGCTTTTCCCCGATCGTCCAGTGGTGGTTTGCGGTGAACGGCCTTGTCGAGATGCTGATCTTCGGGCCGGTCGCGCTGCTTTCGCTCGACGTGATGATGCGGACGGAAAAGACCGGGTACCGGCTGCTGTCGGCTTTCTTACTCTACATTTCCGGCTGCGCGTTCGTCATGACCTTCTATCCGGCGTCTGCCGTCGCGCTCTTCCTGCTGTACCTTGTGATCGCGGCAGCCTTCATTGCCGGCCGTATCAAGGACAGGACACTTTCCGACCGCGCAAAACGGCGCGGCTTCCTGTTATGCCTGCTCGGCGCCGTACTCATGATCGGCTTCACGCTCGGCTTCATCCTGTATCAGAACATCGATACGGTGCAGGCGGTCCTGAATACGGATTATCCGGGACGGCGGGTGGCCCGCGGCGGGAGAGAGGCCTATAAGCTCTTTTCCTACTGGGTCAGTCCCTATTTCCCCTGGAAGGAGTTCCCGCGGGAGCTCGGCAATGAGTGCGAGAGCGCGACGATGCTGGACCTGTTCCCGCTCGGCTTTCTCTTCGCGATCTTCGTCATGATCCGGAAAAAGAAGGCGGACGTCTTCAGCATCGCGCTGATGCTGCTTTCCCTCTTCGTGACCGTTTACGCGACGATCAGGTTCCCGGAATGGCTCGCGAAGCTTTCCCTGCTTTCCAATTCCACCGCGGGGCGCGCGATCATCACCTATGAGCTCGCGAACGTGATCGTGATGATCCGGGCGATGGGCGCCTATGAAGGAAAACCGAAGTACGCGCTCGTGATCCCTGCCGCGTTCGTCTACGCCGCGTTCGTCTGTTTCATGAGCTTTTCGCATTACCAGGCGTTCCTCGGGAAAAAGACGCTCGTTGTAAGCTTCGCGCTCGCGGCATTTCTTGCCGGCGCACTGCTTTTGTATCCGCGGATCCGGAAGCTTTCGGCGGCGGTGTTCATCGGCGCGGCGCTCCTTTCCGGCGCCTTTGTGAACCCCCTGCAGTACGGCAGCGCGAACATCCGGAACACGGCGCTGTATGCTGCGGTACAGGAGATCCGGGAAACAGAGCCGGAAGCGCTCTGGGCCGTCGAAGGCCGGGATTATCCCATTACGAACTACCTGCTGATGACCGGCGTCCGTTCCTTCAACGCGACCCAGGTCTATCCCCGCTTTGAGGTGTTCGGGAAGTTCGACCCGGACGGGAAGGACCGCTCGTTCTACAACCGCTATGCGCACGTCAGCGTGCAGCTTCGGGACGCGGGAGAGGAGACGGCGTTTGAACTCAAGAACCCGGACCTCTTCGTGCTGCACGTAAGCCCGGAGACCCTGTATGAAAAGGGGAACGTAAGCTTCCTTCTGACGGACCGCATGCTGGAAGAACTCTCCGCCGGGGACCTCCGTTTCGAACTGGTAAAAGAAGCCGACGGGCACCGTATCTACCGAGTGCTCAAGTAGGTTGAAACCCTTATAAAATAAGACAAAACGGGCGCTTTTATTCATTGACAGAAAGCGCTCGTTTCGTTATAATTTTGGGTGGCGTATTTTCGCATATCATCGATAAATGATCTATCAATTTTCCGGGAGGGAAGGCATATGAAAAAAAAGATCAGCAGTATCCCGTTCAGCGGCACCGCAGAACAGGAAGCAGAGCTTCGTGCAGTGATCAGGGAGAACTGCGACGACAAATCCAACCTTATGGTCGTGATGCAGAGGGCACAGGATATCTACGGATACCTTCCCTTTGAGGTACAGCTTATGATCGCGGAAGGCATGGACGTGCCGCTTGAAAAGGTCTACGGCGTTGCCACCTTCTACGCGCAGTTCGCACTGTCGCCCAAGGGCAAGTACAATGTTTCCGTCTGCCTCGGCACCGCCTGCTACGTCAAGGGCTCCGGCGATATCTTTGAAAAGCTTCAGGAGAAGCTCGGCATCGGCCCGGATGAATGCACTCCGGACGGCAAATATTCGCTGACCGCGTCCCGCTGTGTCGGCGCCTGCGGCCTTGCGCCGGTCATGATCGTGAACGACGACGTATACGGCAGAATGACGGTCGACCAGATCGACGGCATTCTCGCGAAGTATCAGGACTGATCCGGAGAGGGGACCGCATGAAGATCTGCACGGTAAAGGAGCTTTTGAACGCAGAAGTCAAATGCTGTGAAGAAAGGCTCGGCGATCATGTCTATTCCGCCTGCGGAAGCGATATGATGAGCGACGTTCTCGCGTACGTAAAGGACCAGGCGGTCCTTCTCACGGGACTCGTGAACGCGCAGGTCATCCGCACTGCGGAGATGATGGACATGGTCTGCATCGTTTTTGTCCGCTCGAAGGAGCCGACCGCGGATATGATCCGCCTGGCGGAGAGCTCCGGTATCGTGCTGATGGTCACCGACTGTCGCATGTTCGATGCCTGCGGACTGCTTTACGAGAACGGCCTGAAGGGCAGGGCGAAGAAACGTGAGTGAGCCCCTGGTATTCCATTATGATGTAGACGGCTCCGATTTCACCTCGGCAGGTCAGGCGTCTGTCTTCGTGAAGCGGAACCTCCGGCAGCTCGGACTGGATCCGGAGATCATCCGGCGGGTCTCGATCGCCATGTACGAAGGCGAGATCAACATGGTCATCCACGCGGAAGGCGGCGAAGCCGACGTGATCGTGACAGAGGATGCCGTGGAGATCGTACTGAAGGACCACGGCCCCGGGATCGCGGACGTGGAAAAGGCGATGCAGGAGGGTTACTCCACTGCAACGAGTTCCATCCAGTCGCTCGGCTTCGGCGCGGGCATGGGACTGCCGAATATGAAACGTTACTCCGATGAGATGCAGATCGATACGGAGCTCGGGGTCGGAACGACCGTCAGGATGAAGATCCGGCTTACTTAAACAGGGAGAGGGAGAGACAGTACAGCATGGAAGGATACAGGCACTCGGTGCTGCTTGACAAAGATAAATGTACGGGCTGCACGACCTGCCTTCAGCATTGTCCGACCGAAGCGATCCGCATCGTGGACGGCAAAGCCAGGATCGACTCCGACCGCTGCATCGACTGCGGCGAGTGCATCCGTCGCTGCCCCCACCAGGCGAAAAAGGCGTCTGCCGGTTCGCTCGAGAACATGCAGCGCTTCCGCTATAAGATCGCGCTTCCCGCGCCGTCGCTCTACGCGCAGTTCGATAATCTCGACGATATCGACTATGTGCTGAACGGCCTTAAGAAGATCGGCTTTGACGAGGTCTTCGAGGTCTCGAAGGCGGCGGAATTCGTTTCCGAATACACGAGGCGTTATATCCGGACGGAGGGCATCCGCCTTCCGGTGATCTCCTCCGCGTGTCCCGTGGTGGTGCGCCTCATCAATCTGCTTTTCCCGTCACTGTCGGAAAGCATCATCCACCTGCATCCGCCGGTGGAGGTTGCCGCCCGCATGGCGAAAAAACGGGCTATGGAAGCCCATCCGGAACTTAAGGAAGAGGAGATCGGCGTCTGCTTTATCTCCCCCTGTCCCGGAAAAGTGAGTTACGTCAGCAACTATAAGGAACTGTACGACCTGCATATCGATGAAGTCGTTCCGATCAGTGACGTCTACTTCCTGCTCATCAACGCGATGAAGCGGGAGGAAGCGATCGAGAGCCTGTCAGAATCCGGGATGATCGGCGTCGGCTGGGCATCTTCGGGCGGCGAATCCACCGCGATCCTGAACGAGGGCTATCTTGCCGCGGACGGGATCGACAACGTGATCCGCGTGCTGAACCAGATCGAGGACGGCAATATCCCGCCGGTGAATTTCATCGAGCTGAACGCCTGCCCGGGCGGCTGCGTGGGCGGCGTCATGACCGTACAGAATCCTTTCATCTCCAAATCGCGGCTTCAGTCCCTTCGGCGTTATCTCCCGGTCAGTATGAACCGGATGCCGGAAGGCGAGCGTTATATCCCGCAGGAGGCGTTCTTCAACAAGATCGAGGAATTCGCACCGGAGCGCCGGCTCGGCAGCAGTATGGCGGAATCCATGCGGATGATGTCGGATATCCAGCGGCTGAAGAACATGCTGCCCGGCATCGACTGCGGCGCCTGCGGCGCGCCGACCTGCCGCGCCCACGCGGAGGACATCGTCCGCGCCGGCGGCCAGGAACCGGATTGCCCCATTTTGAAAGCGAGGATGCTAAGTGAAGGTAAGTGAGCTTCAGGAACACGGATTTACGGCACTGACGCTGCCGGACGGCGACCGTGAGATCGTCGGCGCCTATATGGGCGATCTTCTGTCCTGGGTCATGGGCAGGGCCCGCGCGGACGCAGCCTGGATCACCATCATGTCCAACCAGAACGTCGCCGCGGTCGCGGTGCTGGCGGACGTCTCCTGCGTCATCCTGACGGAGGGCGTTACGCTGGACGAGAACGTGAAAGGGCTTGCGGAGGCCAAGGGCATCAACGTACTGACGACGGCGCTTCCTTCCTATGAGGCGGCGGTCAGGCTTTCGGAGCTGATCTAAGTGGCTGCTTTCACCTACGACCTGCACGTGCATTCCTGCCTGTCCCCCTGTGCGGACAACGACAACACGCCGAATAATCTTGCAGGCATGGGATATCTGAACGGGCTTCAGATCATGGCCCTGACGGATCACAACAGCTGCAGGAACTGTCCGGCTTTCATGCAGGCGGCGGCGCGTTACGGACTTGTCCCGGTACCGGGCATGGAACTCACCACCGCGGAAGATATCCACCTGGTCTGCCTTTTTCCGTCACTGGAAAGCGCGCTGGCTTTCAATGACGAGATCGACCGGCAGCGGATCCTGATCCCGAACCGGAAGGACATCTTCGGGGACCAGTTCATCCTGGATGAGAATGATACGCTCATCCGCGAAGAGGAACACTTTTTATCAAACGCGACCAATGTGACGGTTGACGAGGCCCCGGCGCTCGCAGCGCGCTTTCAGGGCGTCTGTTATCCCGCTCACATCGACCGGCAGGCGAACGGCATCGTTGCGGTGCTCGGCGTCTTTCCGGATACACCTTATTTTCCGGCGGCGGAGATCCACGACCTCAGAAGCGAGTTTCAGCTGAAGCAGGAGTTTCCCATCTTAAGCGGGAAGCACATCGTCGTTTCCTCCGACGCCCATTACCTCCAGGACCTCCGGGAGGAGAACGCGTCGATCATACTTAACGTACCGGAAGACGCTTCCCCCGAAGAGATCCGGAAGAAACTGATCGAGACACTGTCCGCATGAAGGAATTATCGCTGAACGTACTGGATATCGCGGAAAATTCCGCGAAGGCGCGCGCCAAGCTCATCGAGATCCTGATCACCGAAAAGGAGAACGTCCTGACGCTGGTGATCCGGGACGACGGCTGCGGCATGGAAGAGGAATTCCTGAAGAACGTCACCGATCCCTTTACCACCACGCGTACGACGCGCGCGGTCGGCATGGGGCTCCCGCTCCTGAAACTGGAAGCGGAGCAGACGGAAGGCTATATGGAGATCCGTTCCGTCAGCGAGAAAGTGGACAGCGAACATCACGGGACGGAAGTGAAGGCGGTCTTCCATACGGACCACATCGACTTTACGCCGCCCGGGGACATGGTCTCGTCCCTTGTCACCCTCATCCAGGGGCATCCGGACATCGATTTCCTCTTCCGTTACGAAACGGAAAAGGGCGAAGCGGAGTGTGATACCCGCGAGATCCGGGAAGTGCTGGGAGAGGACGTCAGCCTCGCCGAATACGAGGTGATCTCATGGATCGAAGAGAATCTGCGCGAGCAGTTTACTTTGATATAGACACTTGAATCATCATAAGGAGGAGAAGGATATGAAATCGCTTGAGGAGCTTCAGGCAATCAAAATGCGGATGAAGGACAGGGTCGTCCTCCGCGAGGGAACGAACGATATCCGCGTCGTCGTCGGTATGGCGACCTGCGGTATCGCGGCAGGCGCGCGCCCGGTGCTGAATGAGTTCGTCCGGGACGTGGCAGAGGAAGGACTTTCCAGCAAGGTCACTGTTTCCCAGACAGGCTGCATCGGCATCTGCCAGTATGAGCCGGTCGTTGAGGTGTTTGAAGCGGGCAAGGAAAAGGTCACCTACGTCAAGATGGACGTTGACAAGGCCAAGGATGTTGTCGAGAAGCACTTAAAAGGCGGCCAGGTCGTTACCGAGTATACGATCGGTGCTTATCAGTCATAAACACACAGGAGGAGAAGGACTATGATTCGTTCACAGGTACTGGTCTGCGGAGGTACCGGCTGTACCGCATCCGGCAGCGCTAATCTGCTCACCGAATTCG
>CADBQM010000181.1 GCA_902796795.1 uncultured Eubacteriales bacterium | reverse complement strand
TTCCGTATTTCAGAAATTTTACCACGAACGGCAGTATTAGTCAATGTGAACGCCTTCTGGAAAGCAGGAGGAAAACAGCCGCTGCCGCCGTAAGAAGGACGGCGGATGCCGGCATCAGGATCATCATCAGGACGCCGCTCCTGCCGGCGCCGAGGATCACCGTCCTGGAAGGCCGCCGGCGTACGGTCACGGTCTGCGCTTCGCTGTCGATGTCATGATGGACCGCGACCGCCGTTTCGCCCTGATAACAGCTTTCAAAAACGACCAGCTTCTTGTCTTTCAGTCCGGACGTCCGGAGCTTCAGCGTGACGGTTACTTCACCCTCCGGCTTATCGGGAACAAAGACGAGCTCTGCTTCCACCTTCTTCCCGTCTTCCAGGAAAGCTTCCCCGCTGCCTTTGTCCATGAGTACCGCATGCATCCGGTATGTTTCTCCGGGTGCCAGGCCGGTATAGCGCACCAGGTCGCAGATCTCCGTCACGTCGTCTGCCGGGAGTTCCTTCCCGCCGTCCGCTGCCGAAGCCTCGGTATCGAGTGACGGAACGTAGATGCTCTGGTCTTCGTCCGACGGGTCTTCATGAGCGGCGACCCGCTGTTCCTTCAGGTACAGCACCTCATAGACGACCAGTTTCTTCCCGCTGCAGTTTTCGCCGGAGAACTCATAGGTCATCTCCTTTTTCACCGTTTCCTCTTCTGCCGTAAACTCCAGCATTGCCGTGACCGCGCTGCCGCTATCGTCAAGCGCCGGCTTTTCCGCTGCCGTGTCCATCAGGACGCCTTCGATCCGGTACGTTTCCCCGGTCTTCAGTCCGGTCAGGGTCACTTCATCGATGATGCGCATCTCCTTACCCGCAGGCACATTTTTAGCTTCAGACGCTGCTTCTTTTGCTCTGGTCAGCAGCGCCGGCACGTACACCGTCTGCGCCTCGTCGTCCAGGTCCATATGTTCCGCGACCTTGATTTCTTCGCCGGGACTGCAGGGACTGTCTTCCGGTACTTCTTCAGGCACCAGATAATATAGCGTCTCTGCCGCAACGGCCTGCTTCCCTGCCTGCGCACTGAGGTCTGCTTCAAAGCGCAGGACCTGTTCCGTGTCTTCCGCCTCTGCCTGAAAGGAAAGTTCTGCTTCGGAAAGCACTGCGCCGCTTTCCCTGTCAAGAAGCGCACCTCGGATCCGATAGGAGGCGCCCGGGATCAGTCCGCGCATCCGGACAAGGTCACAGATACAGGCGTTTTCCGCTGCCGCCGTATGATCGGTCCCGTTTTCTTCTTCATAGGCCTCGGTACGGATCTCCGGCGTCCTTTTGACTTCCGCCGCTTCAAGCTTGATCACGTCTGCCGTTTCCTTTGCGTCCGCTGCCGCGATGACCGTCTTTTCCTGCTCCGCCGAGATCACGACCAGTGCGGATCCTTCCCCGATCTCCCGGCGTCCGCCGTTCAGCAGGGAATATGTCACGCCGGTATCCAGGTAGCCGGCCGGTGCTTTCGTTTCCTCGATCTTCAGGACCCCGAGCGGCAGCAGGAAACGGCCGTTTTTTTCATCTTTCCCGTAGACGGCGCTGCCGGATACCAGGTGTTTATCGTCCAGCACTGCCCTGCAGCTGCCGCTTTCCTCTGTCATACTTACGATCTCAAAGACCGCGTCGGCCTGGTCCGGAAGGTTGGAAGCATCCTTCTGTCCTGCATAGAATGAAACCCTGAAGACCGCGCCGTCCTTCCGGTACCCCGGGATCTCCTGTCCGTCCGCGTCTGTTTTCAGGATCTCAAGACCGAATGGCAGATAGACGGGCACGTCTTCAAATTCCTCCGTCAGTGTCTCTCCGCCGGCGAGCTTCACTTCCCGGACTTCTTTGGACAAGCGGTAGCCTGCATCAGCCGGTACGGAAAGCTCCTTCAGCCAGTACGTGCCCGGTGTAAGGGCCGCCGTATCGGAAAGTCCGTTCTTTCCGACCGTGAGCCTGGCAAGAAGCGTGTCACAGGCTTCCTCTCCGTATACCCCGTAAACGATCTCCTGTGTCCGGTAGAGCGCGTTTCCTTCGGTCATCTCCGGCATCGCGGAAACTTTCCGGATCTTCAGTTCCGCGTCCAGTACCCGGTAGGGGAAACGGCCGACACCGAACTGCGCCTGGACGTAGCCGTTGTTCAGGTTGCCGAAGTCGTTGGAACCGAAAGCCGCATAGACATAGCCGATCCCGTCGTTTCCGGGATCCGTGACCTTGATGACCGTTCCGTTCACCGCACCGTCCATCTGCAGGCCGATGTCCCGGAGGCCGTGCGCGACCGCATCCGCGTAAGTCGCATGCGTACAGTACAGCTGGATCTTTGCACCTTCCGGCAGCGCCGCCGCTTTTTCACCGTTTAAGAGCATACTGCCGCTCAGTTCAAAATCGTAGCAGGCGGTCACCGGATACGGCTCGTTCGGGGATCCGTAGGCACCGAAGGCTGTCTTGTCGCTCAAAAAGCGCATGACCGTCTCCGGATCGCTCTTCAGCGCGTCGATCGCCGTTCCCAGATCCTTGAAATAACCGATCGCAGGCGAGAAATTGAAATCCCAGTCAAATCGTTCTTCCGGAAGGTTTTTATCATAGCGGATCGCGATCGCGTTTCCGAGATGATTGCCGTTGCTGCCGCGGATCCATACGGCGTGTTCAAACGATACCGGATCGCCGACCGCGGGGATCACTTTCATCTGCAGGGGTTCCGTGAAGATATCCTTCGTTACATAATCGAGCAGGCTCTCTACACTTTCCGGTACCGGTACGGCCTGGAGCCTGGCGCTCTTCAGTCTCAGTCCCTGGTTTTCCGTCTGAACGTCTACGTGGATATCTGATAACGCAGAAAGCGGAAAAGAAACGGCCAGCTCCGTTGTAACGGGATCATAATAGAAATCCGGGATCTTCTCCCCGTTCACATAAACCGTCAGCATGTCCTTTGTGAGCGGACACGGCAGACCGCCTTCCGTAAGCCGGAAACGGACGCCCTCCCGGTCCATCAGGCCGGCGGCGATACTGCCATTAAATAACTGAGGCGCGATCATCAACGGGTCGCTCTTCCCCTGATCGACAGAGGTCGTGACAGGGATCGTACGGTAAAGGGAAAAGGCGTCTCCGTCGTAGAGAAAAACCGACTGGGACCGGACAGAGATGTAAGCGCCCGCTTCCCTGCAGGCATCGAACCAGCCTTTTGCCGCGTACAGGATATGGGTGTTCCTGTCATAATACCAGTCTGCGGGAAATGCTTTGCCCGCATTGTTGTTGACGACCAGGTCGAATGCTGCCATCGGATAAGGAAGATCGCGGTCTTCCGGCAGCAGCGCCGCGTAGTATGCGCTGTCTTCTGAAAGATCGTAAAACAGCGCAAGGCCGGGAAGCGTCATCATGTGCTCATAGAAATCCGGCAGAGACGCGACGTCAAGGAGCTCTGTCCTCCCGTCGCCGTTCGCGTCGGTCCAGAAAGCCCGGTCGATAAAGCTCACGCGGCAGTCCAGGAAGTCCACGAATTCCGTTTTTGTAACGGCCGGGACGTAACGGGGATCGATATGTTCCCGATAGTACTTCAGAAGTCCGAAACCGGCTGTAAACGCCGCTGCTTCTTCCTCGTCGGATACTGTTTCAGCTTCCTCCGGGGCAGCGTTTTCCGCTGTCGTTTCCGCCACGTCTGCCGTTTCTGCTTTGTCTCTGGTTTCCGGCCGATCGACATCTGCTTCCCCGGCGGGGCCGGTTTCTTCTGTCCCTTCTTCCGCTCCGGTTACTCCTTCTGCGGGATCATTTTCTATTTCCGCCGCTGCTTCAGCGCTTTCTTCTGTTTCTGTCTCCGCTGCCGCTTCAGAGCTTTCTTCCATTTCTGCCTCCGCTGCCGCTTCGACGATTTCTTCTGTTTCTGTCTCCGCTGCCGCTTCGACGCTTTCTTCCTGTCCGCCGGTCTCCGTATCCGGCAGTATTCCGGCTGATTCCGCTGCTTCATCCGCTGCAGTTTCCGCCTGTTCTTCACCTTCCATGGCGCGGATCAGGCTTCCGCCGTTCGTAAAAACGCATGACGCGATCACAGCGAGTGTCGCTATGAGCGCAGCGCCCCGCCTAAAAGCTCTTCTTTTTTTCATGGGTATTCCTTTCGCTTTAACGAGCTGTTATAAAGCCCTGGCCTTCATGGGACTTCCGAACGGAAAATGACGGAACGAATGACCGTTCCGGGCGATCGCAGCTGGAAGCATAGCATGCAGGCAAAAAAAAGAGAAGGCACAGAATGCCTTCTCTTTTGTGTCAGATCGTCTGAACAGCGCGCCTTTATTCGCTTTCCGTCTCCAGATATTTTTTTATCAGCGAAAGGATCTCTTCCCGGCCGGCTTTTGTGACGGACGAAAACGGGATCATGCGGCCTGCGTCCGTGTCCAGCGCTTTCCGGATCACTGCCTGCTGCTTTGCCTGTTCGTTCCTGCTCAGCTTGTCGGCTTTGGTCAGTATATAGTACGGCGGGAAGCCAAGGTCACGAAGGTACGCACTGTATTCGATATCCAGCGCGGTCGGCGGATGACGCATGTCGATGAGCTGGAATACTGCCTTTAACTGTTTCGAGCCCTTCAGGTAGCGCTCGATCATCCTGAGCCACTGTTCCCGGGTATCCTTCGCGCTTTTCGCGTAGCCGTAGCCCGGCAAGTCGGTCAGATAAAAAGCGTCGTTTACACGATAAAAATTCACGGTCCGGGTCTTTCCGGGCTCCTGGGAAACGCGCGCAAGCGAACGGCGAAGCAAAAGGGCGTTCACGAGCGAGGATTTCCCGACGTTGGAACGCCCTGTTAAGGCAAATTCCGGAAGCGAATGATCGGGAAGCCTGCTGGTGATCCCCGCGACCGTTTCCAGTACTGCCGACCGGATGATAAAATTGTTTCCGCTGTTTTCCATTCAGTCCGTCATCCTGCGGGGCTTGATGATCGCCTGCCCGGTCCCGAGGACCAGGTCTTTCGTGATCGTACAGGAGCCGGCGTTCTCGTCCGACGGAAGCTCGAACATGATGTCCTGCATCGTCTCTTCCAGAATCGAACGCAGCCCGCGGGCGCCGGTCTTCCGGCGGTAGGCTTCCTTCGCGATCTCTTTCAGTGCGTCTTCTTCGAATTCCAGCTTGATGCCGTCCATATCAAAGAGTGCCTGGTACTGTTTGATCAGTGCGTTACGGGGCTCTTTCAGGATACGGACGAGCGCTTCTTCGTCAAGAAGGTCCAGGCTTACCGTTACCGGCACACGGCCGATGAGTTCCGGGATCAGGCCGAATTTCACAAGGTCTTCCGTCGACGTCTTTTTCAGCAGCGCGTTGATGTCCGGCTCGTTCCTGTTCACGACTTCTGCATTGAAGCCGATCGAACCGGTCTCGATCCGGGACTGTACGATCTTCTCCAGGCCGTCGAATGCGCCGCCCACGATAAAGAGGATGTTCGTCGTATCGATCGGGATGCACTCCTGTTCCGGATGCTTCCTTCCGCCCTGCGGCGGGACGTTCGCGTGCGTGCCTTCGATGATCTTTAGGAGCGCCTGCTGTACGCCTTCGCCGGACACGTCCCGGGTAATGGAGACGTTCTCGCCTTTTTTGGAGATCTTGTCGATCTCGTCGATATAGACGATGCCGACTTCCGCGCGCGGCAGATCGTAATCGGCCGCCTGGATCAGCTTGAGCAGGATCGTCTCGACGTCTTCACCGACGTAGCCGGCTTCTGTCAGCGACGTCGCGTCCGCGATCGCAAACGGGACGTTCAGGATCCGGGCCAGCGTCTGGGCGAGGTAGGTCTTGCCGGAGCCGGTCGGTCCGATCAGGAGCACGTTCGACTTCTGGATCTCTACCGGCGCGTCGTGCCGGCCGATGATACGCTTATAGTGGTTGTAGACCGCAACAGAAAGCGCACGCTTCGCGGCTTCCTGCCCGATCACGTACGCGTCAAGCTCTGCCTTGATCTCGGCGGGCTTCATCAGGTTGATGTCGATATCCTCGGAAGACGTATCTTCATCGCCGTATTCTTCCTGGAGGATCTCGTTGCAGATCTGGATGCACTCGTCGCAGATATAGGTCCCGCGCGTCTTCCCCGCGATCAGCTTTTTCACCTGGCCGCTCGTCTTTCCGCAGAAGGAGCAGCGGTACAGCTCGTTCTGGTTATTCGCCATGTAGTCTTCCTCTTAGTGTTTCTCGATGATCTCGTCGATCAGGCCGTAAGCCTTGGCTTCTTCGGCGTCCATCCAGTTGTCGCGGTCGGTGTCGTGCCGGATGGTCTCGATATCCTTGCCGGTGAAATCTGCCAGCATCTTGTTCATCCGGGAGCGGATCTTCAGGATATGCTCCGCCGCGATCTCGATCTCCGTCGCCTGGCCCTGGGCACCGCCCATCGGCTGATGGATCAGGATCTCCGAATTCGGCAGTGCGTAGCGCTTGCCCTTCGTGCCGCCCGCGAGCAGGAACGCGCCCATCGAAGCCGCCATGCCCACACAGATCGTGGAGACGTCACACTTGATATAGCGCATGGTGTCGTAGATCGCCATGCCGGCGGAGATCGATCCGCCGGGGCTGTTGATATAAAGGCTGATATCCTTTCCGGGATCCTCGGACTCCAGGAACAGAAGCTGCGCAACGACCAGTCCTGCCGTAATATCATTCACTTCTTCACCCAGGAAGATAATGCGCTCCTTGAGCAGTCTGGAATAAATATCAAAAGAACGTTCGCCTCTGTTTGTCTCCTCAATGACAACCGGTACTAAACTCATTTTTCGGGCTCCTTTAAATCTCAGTGATCAGGTCGAGGGCTTTCTGCAGCTTCAGGTCCGTACGCATGGAATCCTTTTCCCGCTCGGACATCATCTCTTTCAGCTTGTCCTCTTCCATCTGATAGTTCTCCGCCATCTTCTTGATCTCGGCGTCGATATCCTCATCACTGACTTCGATGTTCTCGGCTTCCGCGAT
>CADBQM010000180.1 GCA_902796795.1 uncultured Eubacteriales bacterium | reverse complement strand
TCCAGAGCCTTCAGGATGATGTTCGCGCCGGTACGCTCGTCGCCATCCATCTCCGGCAGCATCTTCTCGACCTGCTTCTTCGCCAGGATATAAGCGGTTCCGCCGCCGGGCACGATGCCTTCCTCTACCGCCGCACGGGTCGCGGTCAGCGCATCCTCCATGCGGAGCTTGGACTCTTTCATTTCGGTCTCGGTCGCGGCGCCGACACGGATCACGGCCACACCGCCGGCAAGCTTCGCCAGGCGTTCCTGCAGCTTCTCACGGTCGAAATCGGAAGTCGTGGTCTCGATCAGTGAACGGATCGCCTTGACACGGTCCGCGATCTCATCCTTGTCGCCCATACCGTCGACGATGATCGTGTTCTCTTTCTGGACCTTGACGGAACGGGCACGGCCGAGCATATCGATGGTCGCGTCCTTCAGTTCGTAGCCGAGTTCTTCGGAGATCACGCGGCCGCCGGTCAGGATCGCGATATCCTGCAGCATCTCTTTTCTTCTGTCACCGTAGCCGGGCGCCTTCACCGCAACGACCTGGAACGTGCCGCGCAGCTTGTTGACGATCAGAGTCGTCAGTGCTTCGCCTTCCACGTCCTCGGCGATGATGAGCAGGCGGGAACCGCTCTGCACGATCTGCTCAAGCAGCGGAAGGATCTCCTGGATATTGGAGATCTTCTTATCGGTGATCAGGATATAAGGATCGTCGAGCACCGCTTCCATCTTTTCCATATCGGTGCACATATAAGCGGAAAGATAACCGCGGTCAAACTGCATGCCTTCCACAAGGTCGAGTTCGGTGAGCATGGTCTTGGACTCTTCGATCGTGATGACGCCGTCTTTGGAGACCTTCTCCATGGCGTCCGCCACCATTTCGCCGACCTGGTCGTCGGACGCGGAGATGGCCGCGACACGGGCGATCTGCTTCTTGCCGGAGATCGGCTGGCTCATTTCACGGATCGCTTCCACAGCGGCATCCGAAGCCTTCTTCATGCCCTTTCTAAGAACGATCGGGTTTGCGCCGGCTGCGAGGTTCTTCATGCCCTCGCGGATCATCGCCTGCGCGAGGACCGTAGCGGTCGTGGTGCCGTCACCCGCGACATCGTTCGTCTTGGTAGCGACTTCCTTCACGAGTTGTGCGCCCATGTTCTCGAATTCATCCTTCAGCTCGATCTCTTTTGCAATGGTAACACCGTCGTTCGTGATGAGCGGCGCGCCGTAGGATTTATCCAGAACGACGTTGCGGCCTTTCGGCCCAAGCGTAACGCGGACGGTATCCGCCAGCTGATTGACGCCTGCTTCCAGGGCGGCTCTTGCTTCCGCTCCGTATTTGATCTCTTTAGCCATGATAACGAACCTCCTTATTTCACGATCGCCAGGATATCGCTCTGGCGCACGATAATATACTCTTCACCCTCAAGCTTCGCTTTGGTACCGGCATACTGCGAATAGATCACGTGATCACCGACCTCCACTTCCATCTTCACTTCCTTGCCGTCGACGTTTCCGCCGGGACCGACGTAAAGCACTTCTGCCATCTGGGGCTTTTCCTGTGCGCTGCCGGGAAGGACGATACCGGATTTGGTGGTCTCTTCTGCCTCAAGCTGCTTTAAAACGACTCTGTCGCCGAGTGGGATTAACTTCATATGATGCCTCCTTATGCATTTTCGCTTCAATCGATATTAGCACTAAATTCAGGAGAGTGCTAACAACCTTCCCTACTATATCATACTTTTCAAAAAATACAAGCTTTTTTTCCCTGAAGACACATTTTTTTCATGCCTTTCCTTTGACAGGAGGAATGGGATATGCTACATTGTTTTTACCGCACAGACAGGCACGATATCCGTGTGTCCTTTGTCCGTTCTTAAGTTTCAGATCCAGATTTCCAATATATCCGGGAGAATTTCATTCATGAGAGAAAAATTAAACAGCCTGCCGCTCGCCGAACTGCGCGAGATCGCGAAGGCGCAGAATATCCGCGGAGTCTCCACAAAAAGGAAAGCCGAGCTCGTCGACCTTCTGATGACGCTCTACGAGCAGCAGGAGAACGAAAAAGCCGCGGAAGAAAAAAAGCCCGCGGAAGAAAAGAATGCAGTACAGCAGGCGAAGGAAGTACCGGGAAAAGCCGCTGAACGCCGCCGTCCAGTAAATAAAACGCCGATCACGGAACACCGCCGTACTGCAGCGCATACGGAAAAGCCGGCGGAACAGCGTACGGAAGACGCCGGCCAGTCCCTTGAGCAGCAGCCGCAGGAAGCAGAAAACAAACCTGCTCCCCGTCCGGAGGAAAATGAGCGCCGGGAGATCCCGCGTTCGATCTCCGAACTTGACAGCGGCATGAAAGCGGAAGGTATGCTGGAGGTCATGGCGGACGGCTACGGCTTCATCCGCTCCGGCGGCTATCTGCCCGGCGAAGACGACGTTTATATCGCCCCCTCCCAGATCAAGAAATTCAACCTCCGGACCGGCGACATCGTTTATGGCAATAAAAGGATCAAGGGGCCGACGGAGAAATTCTCCGCGATCCTCTTTATCGAAAAGATCAACGGCGTGAACGCTTCTTCCTACGTCCGCCCGGTACCTTTTGAAAACCTGACGCCGGTCTTCCCTCACGAGCGGCTTTATCTGGAGACCGCGCCCTCTTCCGAGATCTCGATGCGGATCGTAGACCTCTTAAGCCCGATCGGAAAAGGCCAGCGCGGTATGATCGTTGCCCAGCCGAAAGTCGGCAAGACGACGCTTTTAAAACAGATCGCCCGCGCGCTTCAGAAGAATCATCCGGAACTGCATATCATCGTGCTCCTCATCGACGAACGGCCGGAGGAAGTCACGGACATGCGGGAATCGATCGGGGGCGTGAATACCGAAGTCGTCGACTCCACTTTTGATGAGCTGCCGGAACGCCACAAACGGATCAGCGAGATGGTGATCGAACGTGCGAAGCGCATGGTCGAGATGAAACAGGACGTCGTGATCCTGCTCGACAGTATTACCCGCCTGACACGCGCCTGCAATATCACGGTAACGCCGAGCGGCCGTACGCTTTCGGGCGGCCTGGATCCCGCGGCGCTCTATATGCCGAAGCGTTTCTTCGGGGCCGCACGCTGCATGCGTGAAGGCGGTTCACTGACGATCCTCGCCACCGCCCTGTTTGATACCGGAAGCCGGCTGGACGACGTCGTCTATGAAGAATTCAAAGGGACCGGCAATATGGAGCTCGTGCTGAACCGGAAGCTCTCCGAACGCCGGATCTTCCCGGCGATCGATATCGTGAAATCCAGTACGCGGCGCGAAGACTTGCTGCTCTCCAAAGAAGAACTGGAGGCTTCCGCGATCATCCACCGGGCGACTTCCGGCGTACGTACGGAAGAATATGCCGAACAGATCCTGGATCTCTTCGCCTCTACAAAGACCAATCACGAATTCGTCCAGAAGCTGCGCTACGTCGTTTTCTGATACTGCTTCAAAAAAAGGGCCGGCCCCGCCAGGGGCCGGCCTTTTTTGTTTTCATTACAGCTGTTCGACCGCTCCGACAAACAGCGGTGTCCCGCTGCTTCCCTGTATACAGAACAGGAACGGACGATCCAGTTTAAAATCGACATTCTCTTCCGGCATTGCGGCACCCGCAATACCCAGATCGATGTATGACGCCGCCGTCACGCCCTCTTCGTCGATCGCGATACGAAGCCTGTTTTCTGCGCTGGAGACCCACACCGGATCTTCAATGGCGAAAAGACCGGAAAGATCCGCTTCATCCTTCAGAAAAGCTTTCCGTACCCCGAAGGACTGCATGACTGCTTTAAGGTCATTCCCGGCAGACAGATCGAATTTCGGGAGAGAGAGCCTGACCCTGGCATATGCGTTCTTTCCTTCCCACTGCCTGAAGAGTGTCCCATCGTCCGAAAGCAGTATACTGAGTGCTTCCTCATCCTCTGTAAGACTTCGCACGCTGACGCCTTCATCCGGCAAGACCAGCCACATCCGGGCTTCATTCTCACCTCCGAGGCCGAGCACGATCGCTGCGAAATGCTCCCCGTAAAAATAAGCGGTCTCAAGTTCCTGATGCATGAAGGGCACCGAATTCTCCTCGTCTTTTCCGTGAAATACACCTTCTTCTGTTTCAGACGCGTCAAAGGGCGCCGTCCACATGGCACGTATATATACGGAAGAGATGAGGTCCGCCGCGTTCGCCGGGTCCATATGAAGGCTGTCTGATGCTCCCCGCAGGAAGCCGCCGGTCTCCTGGTCCAGCCAGTGATGCAGCATGCTGTCATATTCAGGATCACCCATTTTGCCCTGGAAAACAGAAGCATATAATTTTTCCGACAGTTTTTTCAGCGATCCGGTCCTGCAGGGTATCCCCTGATTCAAAAACAGTGCGTTCGCAAAATGACTGTTTGCCGCGCCGTTGTCGATATAGTTGGCCAGCATCAGCGTTTCCGCGTTTTCAACCGCTTCACTGTCGGCGTGAACGCCGAGGGCATTCAGGATCTCCTGCTCCGTCTCTCCTTCCGCGCATTCCGCAAGCAGCGCAAGTGCCATATACATATTGGCCGGCGAAGTGATCGGATTATTCTCCGTCGCATTGCCGATCATCTCACGGATCACTTCCCGGTAGAGCTTCTGATCGATCCTGAAAAGTTTCTTCCCGCTCTCGATCCGTGCCATCATGTCTTCGTATATCTTTTGATTCAGTTCTTCATCTCTGCGGTCATTAAGTGACTGGTATTTTGCCGTTGCCGGGTACTCGGCCGCGCTTAGGCAGTTATTTGACTGAACGGAGACCGGCAGCGGCTGTTCTTCCGGTTTCAACAGTGTCGTAATGAAACGGACACCGAAAAACAGGACGGCGGCAGCGGCTGCGAACGCTGCCGCTGCAATGACGATACGCAGCTTGTGTTTCCCTTTACCGCTCATCTTCTCAACGTCTTCCATAAGCAGTTCTTCCGGAAGCATCGTCATCGCATCGCTGAACTGTTCCTTCCATACTTCTTTTTTCATAAGGGGTAACCCTCCTTTATCAGATAATCTTTCAGGTCTCTGCGCAGTCTGTACAGGATCACTTTTACATTCGTTTCGCTGTTTCCGGTCTTTCCGGCGATGGTCTTCAGGTCTGCGCTGTCAAAGTAGCGCAGCAGGAAGATCTGACGCAGTTTTTCCGGCTGATCTTTTAACCATGCCGATACCAGGGCAGCCAGTTCCTTTGCGTCCAGCAGATCTTCCGGTCCGTCATCCCCGGATGCCAGTTCCGCGATCTCGTCCAGCGTTTCCGCGTAGACAGACCCGCCGCGTTTTTTTCTTGTTTCCCTTCGGAACGCATCGATGGCCATTCTCCTCGTGACCTTCCTCAGCCATACGGAAAAGAAACGCGGTTTTGCGGGAGGGATACTGTTCCAGGTCTTTAAAAGCACGTCGTTCACGATTTCCCTGGCAGCTTCCGTACTGCCGAGGACGTTCTTCGCCGTGGCAAGAAGCATCGACTGATATTTATCCTGAGTTTCACGGATCGCGCGCTCCTCCCTCAGGAAATACAGTTCAATGATCTTTTCGTCTTCCATGGGTCTTCCCTCCCTTCCTTCTTCACTTGAACAGACGATGTTTTTCTGCTGAAGGTTACAAAAAAGCCGTTCCTTCAAGGGACGGCTTAAAAGCTGATGATTTAACAGAGATATGGACTTCAGCAGGATCACATTCTTTCCGGCGCATCAAAGCCCAGCAGCCCGCAGCAGACCAGCAGCAGCCGCTCTGTCAGCTGCAGCAGCTTAAGGTAGGCCCTGCGCTTTCCGGGATCCTCTTCCTTCAGAACGGCGGTGTCGTGGTAAAAGCTGTTGAAGCAGTCGGAAAGCTGGTAGATATACGCACAGATGCGGTGCGGCGCCAGCTCCTTTGCTGCCGTCAGGAACATATCCTGGAAGCCCGCGATCGCGCGGAAAAGGTCTTTCACCTTCCCGCCGTCTTCCGAGATCGGACGGAAATCCGGCCTGCCGGAAAGATCTTCCTCTGCTTTACGGAGGATCGAACGGATCCGGACAATCGTATACTGGATATAAGGACCGGTGTTTCCTTCGAAGGAAGCGAAACGGTCGATATCAAAGTTGTAGTCTTTGGATGCCTGGTTGGAAAGATCACCGTATTTGATCGCGGCAAGGCCGACACATTTTACGGTCTCCTCGTCCATCTCCGCGTCCTCATAGCGCTCTTTCATCTTTTCCCGGACCGCATCTTCGATCTCCGCGATCAGGGATTCGAGGCGCATCACGCCGCCGGAACGTGTTTTGAACGGCTTTCCGTCTTTGCCGTTCATCGTCCCGTAGCCGATGTGGATGAGTTCCGTCTCCGGACGTACGATCCCAGCTTTTTTAGCGGTACGGAAGACCTGCGTAAAGTGCAGTTCCTGCCGTTTGTCCGTGACATAGATGATCACGTCCGGATCGAGGGTCTGCATCCGCATGATCAGCGTGCCGAGGTCGGTCGTCTGATACAGGGCGGCGCCGTCTGATTTCAGGATGATACAGGGCGGCACTTCGCGTTTATCGCTCTCTTCCGCGACATCCACGACGAGCGCGCCGTCCGACAGGCGGGCAAGGCCCTTTTCTTTCACGGTCCGGACGACCTCCGGCACATAAGGCGCGGCATCGGATTCTCCGTTCCAGAGCTCGAAGTGAACGTCGAGCCGGTCATAGAGCCGCTTTTCGTCCGCGATCGAGATCTTCATGATATGATCCCAGAGCGCCTTGGTAGCCGGGTCTTCATGCTGCAGAAGGTAGGTGCGTTCATGCGCGCGCTTCAGGAATTCTTCATCCGTTTTGCTGCGCGCGGAAGCCGCGGGATAGATCCTTTCGAGCTCGGAAAGCGTAAAAGGCGCTTCTTCCGGATACGGTCCTTCAAAAGCGGGGTCAAAATACGGCAGTTCCGGCTTCTCGTCCTTCAGCTGCTCGATGATCTGCCCGAACTGCAGGCCCCAGTCGCCGAGATGGATGTCTCCGGTGACTTCATTTCCGGCAAATCGCAGGATCCTCTTGACCGAATCTCCGATGATCGCGGTGCGTAGATGCCCGATATGCAGCGGCTTTGCGACGTTCGGTCCGCCGTAATCGACGACGATCTTTTTCTTTTCGGTCGCTTCCAGCCCGAAACGGTCTGCTGCGGCCATTTCCTCGGCATATTCCGCCAGGAATACGGGGGAAAGCGTAAGATTGATAAAACCGGGCTTTACCGCTTCTGCCTGAGAGAAGATATGGCTTTCCTTCAGTGCTCCGGCCACCTTTTCCGCGATCCCGATCGGTGCGGAATGATATGCCTTTGCGGCTGCCATCGCACCGTTGCACTGGTATTCGCAGAGATCGGGGCGGTTGGAGACCGTAACGCGGCCGTAAGACGCGTCAAAACCGGCAGCTGCAAAAGCCGCCTCCATTTCCCGGTTTAAGATCTTAGAAAGTTCCATGAGTCATCCTTTTAATGGTATTTGGTCCAGGTCCTGCGGTAGAAAAGCATCAGCATCGGCAGCAGTTCCAGCCTGCCGGCCAGCATATTGAAGCTGAGGACCAGTTTTGAGAAATCCGAATAGCCGGAATAGTTCAGCATCGGGCCGACTTTGCCGAGGCCGGGACCGATATTGTTCAGTGTCGCGAGTACTGCGGACAGGTTGGTCGTCAGGTCAAAGCCGTCGATCGATATCAGCAGCAGCGAACCGATGCAGATCAGTACGTAAAAAATCAGGAAATCGTTCACCGACCGTATCACACTGTGTTCCACGGGTTTATGGTCAAAATGAACGATGCTGACCGACTGCGGATGGATCAGGATCTTCAGTTCCCGTGCCGCCTGTTTGAGAAGCAGGAGTACCCGTGAGACTTTCATGCCGCCGCCGGTCGAACCGGCACAGGCCCCGAGGACCATCGTGACCAGCAGGAGGAGCTTCGCGAGTTCCGGCCAGGCATCAAAATCCACGGTAGAGAAACCGGTGGTGGAGATCACGGAAGCGACCGTGAACGCGCTGTGATGCAGCGAATAGCCGAAACCTTCCGCCCGGTAATTCCGGAAGAATACCAGTCCCGCAATGATCGCGATGACGACCGCGATATAAATAATATAGGCGCGGAGTTCTTCACTTTTCAGCGCACTGCCCGTTTTTTTGCGGAGGATCAGGTAATAAACATTAAAATTGACGCCGAAAAGGATCATGAAGACCGTGATCAGGATCTGGCTGACCGTCCCGTAATCCGCCATGCCGCTGTTTCTGACGGCAAAGCCGCCGGTGCCTGCGGTACCGAAGCCGATACACACCGCATCATAAAGCGGCATCCCGGAGATCATATAGGCAATGATCATGATCAGCGTCAGCGCGATATAGATGCTGTAGAGCACCTTCGCCGTATCCGAGGTACGCGGTACCAGTTTGGAGACCGCGGGTCCCGGCGATTCGGCTTTCATGAACTGCATATGGTAGCCGCTGTTCATCGGCAGGATCGCAAGCAGCAGGACGAGCACGCCCATACCGCCGATCCAGTGCGAAAAGCTCCGCCAGAAAAGCAGTCCCTTGCCGAGGGCCTCCACGTCTGAAAGGATCGAGGATCCGGTCGTCGTGAAACCGGAGATGATCTCAAAAAACGCGTCGACGAAAGAAGGAATACGCCTGCTTAAGAAAAACGGCAGCGCACCGACGAGAGAGATCACGAGCCAGGAAAGCCCGGTCGCCGCATAGCCTTCACGGATGAAGAAATTGCCGGTACGCAGCTTTTTTCTTCCCAGAAAAAGACCGGGAACCGCCGCGACAGTGATGGCGATCAGGAACGCCGTCCAGGTATTTTCTCCAAGCGCGAGCGCGATCACACAGGGGACCAGCATACAGACCGCTTCGATCCTCAACACCCATCCTAAAATATAGGAAACGATCTTGAAATTCATTCCCGCTCTCCTATATCAGGACGTCTTCCAGGCCATGGAGGCCGCGGTCGGTCGTGATGATCACAACACGGTCGTTCAGCTGCATATAGTCCGCGCCGGCAGGCCGTATGATCTCATTCCCGCGGAAGATCGCGGCAACAAGGACGTTTTTCCTGAGTTTCAGCTGTGCAAACGGGATGCCGACGTATGCGGGATTGTTTTCCTTTACCAGGAACTCCGCCGCTTCTGCCTTGCCGTTCGCGACCGTATACAGTGCTTCGATATCCACGCCCCGGGTCCTTTCCAGGCCGCGTACAAAACGGAGCACATAATCGGAAGTATACATTCTGGTACTGACGACCGATCCGACGTTCATCTCTTCGCTGACGACCGTGGGATCCAGCCGGTTGATCTTCGTGATCCTGCGCGGTACCGAACGCTTTGCGGCAAACATGCTCATGATGATGTTCTCTTCATCGATACCGGTCAGCGCAACAAAAGCATCCGCCTTTTCAATACCCTCTTCGATCAGAAGCTGCTGGTCAGAGCCGTCGCCGTTGATGATGGTCATATTCTCGAAGCGGTTCGCAAAATCCGTGCAACGTTCTGCGTTCTGTTCGATCAGCTTCAGCTGGAAACGATGTCTCGGCACATTCATCATTCCCGCCGTATAGTAGGCGATGCGGCTGCCGCCGATCAGGAAGATGGACCGGTTCGGTTCAAACGGGATCCGGCATTCGCGCGCAAAAGTGACTGCTTCCTGCGGCTTTGCGATAAAAGAGATCATATCGTTCGCCTGGAGGCAGGTCGAGCCGCGGGGAATGATGACTTCATTGCCGCGTTCAATGACGCAGATCAGCGGGATCACGCTGGCCCGTTTCTGCAGCTCCTGCAGCGGGATCCCGAGGATCGGCGCATCTTCGCCGAGCCGGATCTTGATCAGGTCCACACGTCCGCGGGAGAACGAATCGATCTCGATCGCGAACGGGAATTCGAGCAGCCTTACGATCTCCGAGGCCGCCATTTTCTCCGGATTGATGACCATGGAGATCGAGAGCATCTTCCGGAGATATTCGATCTCGTTTTCATATTCAGGGCTCCGGATCCGTGCGATCGTGCTTAAATTGGCATTCTTTTTCGCAATGAGGCAGCAAAGCATATTGACTTCGTCGGAACCGGTCACTGCGATCAGGATGTCCGCATTTTCAACGCCCGCCTCACGCTGTACTTCCATCACGGCACCGTTGCCGTTGATGCCGAGCACGTCCAGCTTATTGGCGATATTGCGCAGAACACGTTCATTCTGGTCGATGATCGTGATCCTGTGACCCTCATTATTCAGCTGTTCCGCGATCGTTGCGCCGATCTTGCCGCAGCCGATGATGATGATGTTCATGAATACTCCCTATGAAAAGATCTTTTTAATGGTCTTTTTATTGCCTGCCACATAGATCCGCTGGCCGGCGGTCAGTATAAGGTCCGGTGAGATCTCCATCGTCACACCGTTTTCTTCCCGGATACCGATCACATTGATCCCGTATTTCCTGCGGATATTCAGGTGGGAAAGCGGTTTCCCGTCCCAATCCTCAGGCGCTGCCACTTCATAGATCGCGCTCTCGCTGTCCAGTTCGATATAGTCAAAGATCCGCTCTGAACTGCAGCGTACCGCGAGCCACTCCGCAAGCTGGCCTTCCGGATAGACGACCTCGTCCGCACCGTTGTTCAGCAGGAATTTCTTATGGACCTCCCCGTTTGCGCGGGCGACGACATAGCGGGCACAGTGCTCTTTCAAAAGCGCCGTGCATTCGAGCGAACTCTGGAAATTATCGCCGATGGCGACGATGCACACATCGAAATTATCAACGCCGAGCGTGCTGATAAAACTCTCCTTTGTCGCGTCGCCGATCATCGCATCCGTCACGAAGGGCATGATCTCGTTGACCCGGTCTTCATCCATGTCGACCGCGAGCACTTCATGCCTGAGTTCGATCAGCTTTTCCGCGGTGCTCCGCCCGAAACGGCCGAGTCCGATCACCAGAAATGATTTCATTTTACACTATCCTTTTCAATGCACGATCAGCCGACACTGATCTTCTCTTCCGGAAAACGTCCGCTCTTTCCTTTGTTGTGTTCCGAAAAAGCGGCAAAGAACATAGTCAGACCGCCGAGCCTGCCGAAGAACATCAGGAAGATCAGCAGTGCGCCGGAGACGTGACTGAGTCCGGGCGTGATCCCGGTCGTCAGGCCTACCGTAGCGACGGCCGAGACCGTTTCGAACAGGCAGGGCAGGTACGGAAGCTTTTCCACGGCGGAGAGGACCGCTGCAGACCCGAAGCCGAGGATCAGGTAGATCATGAGCAGCGCGGCCGCTTTCAGGACGGTCTCCTGGTCGATCCTTCGGCCGTAGACCGCCACGTCCCTTTTGCGCCTGATGATCGCGCCCATACTGACGATCAGGACCGCCAGCGTGTTCAGCTTCATACCGCCGGCCGTTGAACCGGAAGCACCGCCGGTCATCATCAGGAAGACTGTCATAACGATCCCGTTGTCACTCATGGTGCCGTAGTCCGCCGTATTAAAGCCGGCCGTGCGCGGTGTCACCGCCTGGAACAGCGACTGCAGGATCCTTTCCTTCATCGGGAGGCCACCGTATTCAAAGAAGAACAGCAGCAGCGCCGGGACCAGGATCAAAAACAGCGAGGTCGTCAGCACCAGCTTGCTTTGCAGCGAAAATCCCTTGAATCGGAATCCATGGGTCTTGATATCGTCCCAGGTCGCGAATCCGATGCCGCCGGTCAGGATCAGCAGGATCAGGACCGTATTTAGAAGAACGTTGCCGCTGAATGCGGTCATGGAGGAGAACGGCGTCCTGACACCCATCAGGTCGAACCCGGCGTTGCAGAACGCGGAGATCGAATGAAAGAGTGCGTACGCTGCTCCTTTTGCGGGGCCGAACTCGCCGAAAAATACCGGATACAGAAGCAGCGCGCCGGCGCCTTCAAAGATCAGGATGCCGAAGATGATAAAGCGGGTACGCCGTACGATCCCGCCGAGCTGATTCGCGGAAACAGATTCCTGCATGAGCGCGCGGCCGGAAAGGCTGATCCTGCGTTTTAACAGGAAGCTGAACATGGCCGCGACAGTGACGACGCCCATGCCGCCGGTCTCGATCAGGATCAGGATCACGGCTTTTCCGAAAGCGGACCAGTAAGTCGCTGTATCCCGGACGATCAGTCCCGTAACACAGGTGGCTGAAGTCGCGGTGAACAGCGACTCATAAAATGAAGTCCACTGTCCTGCCTTTGACGATATCGGGAGCGAGAGCAGAAAAGCGCCGAAAAGGATCACGGCCAGGAAACCGGCCAGGATGATCTGGAAAGGCGAAAGGTGGAATTTGTCCTTTTTCTTCACGGCAGGATACGTTTCCTTAAAACTGATGAAAGAACGCGCTCCGTTTCGGGCGGACGCGCGTTCTTACTTTCGGGGGAGCCTTTTTTTAGTTGCCCATCTGTTTTGCTACTTCAGCAGCAAAATCTTCTTCTTTCTTCTGAAGTCCTTCACCGGTCTCAAAACGCAGGAATGCGGTGACACAGGCCTT
>CADBQM010000179.1 GCA_902796795.1 uncultured Eubacteriales bacterium | reverse complement strand
GGATGATTGTGGAGCAGCAGGAGGTTCACCGCCCCGCTCTTCAGCGCGTGCGAAAGGATCTCACGTACCGGGAACATCGATTCCGAGACGCTGCCCCGGGAAACGGTCTCCTCCCCGATCCTTTTGCCGCGGCTGTTTAAATATACGGCCCGGACCTCCTCCTGGCCGAGGCTGCGCAGGTCCTCCATATAGTAGGACGCTGTAAATGCCGGGCTGACAAAATTCTCCCTGACGGAAAGCCGGCTCTTCACGATCCGTTTTGCCAGCTCCTGGACCGCGCGGACCTGCAGTGCCTTTACTTCCCCGATCCCGGGGATCTTTATCAGCGCTGCCGTATCCATACGGAACAGGCCGGAAAGGCTTCCGTCGGACAGTTCCAGCAGTTTTTCCGAAAGCGCGAGACTGTTCATTCCCTTCGTCCCGTTCCGGAGGAGCACCGCAAGCAGCTCCGTGTCGCTTAAGCTTTCCACGCCGTAGATCCTGCCCTTCTCATAAGGACGTACGTCCGGCGGTAGTTCTTTCATCCTTTTGTTCATATCCACTCCGTTTCTACCCCGGATGCCGGAATGAACAAATTTCAGTATAGCATATTCCGGGCCGTATTACAACGCCGCACGGACCCGCTCCGCGGCTTTCAGGACGCCGGCCTTGCCGTGATAGTAGCTGAGCCCGCCCTGGTAGAAGACCGTATAAGGCGGCCGCAGCGGCCCGTCCGCGGAAAGTTCGATCGAAGAACCGGCGACAAAAGTGCCGGCTGCCATGATGATATCGTCCGCGTAGCCCTCCATCGGAGAAGGCACGGGCGTGACGAAAGCGTCGACCGGCGCCGCTTCCTGGATCCCCAGGCAGAAAGCTTCAAGAAGCGCAGGCTTTTCCATGCGGACGGCCTGGATGATATCGTGCCGCGTCTCTTCCGGCCCCGGCGTCACAAAAAAGCCGAGTTCCTTGAAGACCGCCGAAGCAAGCGCCGCCGATTTTACCGCGCCGGCAACGACGACCGGCGCCATGAACAGGCCCTGGTAAAAAGCGGGAAGGATGCCGAGGTTCGCCCCGATCTCCTGCCCGAGGCCCGGTGCGGTCAGCCGCACGGCGCACTGGCGGATACATTCGTCCGTACCGCAGATATACCCGCCGGTCGGAACGAGGCCGCCGCCCGGATTCTTGATCAGGGAACCCGCGACCATGTCCGCGCCGGCTTCCGAAGGTTCTCTGACCTCTGTAAACTCCCCGTAACAGTTGTCCACCATGACGAGGATATCGCTGCGGATGTCTTTTATGAAGCGGATCAGTTCCCCGATCTCCGCCACAGAAAAGCTCCTGCGTTCGGAATATCCGCGGGAGCGCTGGATCTCCACGAGTTTTGTCTTATCGTTCACGGCTGCGCGGATGGCATCATAGTCAAAGCTGCCGTCTTCCTTCAGTCCGACTTCCCGGTAGGAAACGCCGTATTCTTTTAAGGATCCCGCGCTGTCGCGGATCCCGATCACTTCATGCAGCGTGTCGTAAGGGCGGCCGGCGGGGCAAAGCAGTTCGTCGCCGGGACGCAGCACCGCGAACAGCGCGGTCGCGATCGCGTGGGTCCCGCAGGTGATCTGGGGACGGACGAGCGCGTTCTCCGTGCGGAACACGTCCGCGTAGACTCTTTCCAGCGTATCGCGGCCGTAATCGTTGTGTCCGTAGCCGGTCGACGTGCGAAAGCATTCTTCGGAGACCCGGTTCTTCTGCATCGCGTGAAGCACCTTCAGCTGGTTGTATTCCGCGATGCGGTCCGCTTCCGCAAAGATATCACGGAGGCCGGCCTCGCAGTCCGCCGCAAGCTTAAGCGTTTCGTCGCTGATCCCAAATTCTCTGTACATCTGCTGTTCCTGTCCTGTCAAGATCGATAAAATGAATGTCTTTTTCCGCCCGGAACCAGGTGAGCTGGCGTTTGGCGAAATGTCTCGTTTCCTGTTTGACGGTCTCCACCGCCTCCGGAAGAGAAAGCTGCCCTTCCAGGTACTGATAAAGCTGCCGGTAGCCGAGCGCCTGCATCGAGGTCATGTCTGCCGTACAGCCATATTCCTTCAGGAAGCGGACTTCCTCCAGCAGGCCTGCTTCCATCATCCTGTCCACGCGCCGGTCGATCCGCTCATAAAGCTTCTGACGATCCAGTACCGCTGCGAGATACAGAAGGTCGTACGGGCTTTCCTTTTCCCTTTCTTTTTTATTGTGCCGGGAAAGCGGTTCCCCGGTCGCCCGGAAGTATTCGAGGGCGCGGATCAGGCGTTTTACGTTGTTCGGGCTCAGTGCCGCAGCATAATCGGGATCCGCCGCCGTAAGTTCTTGATAGAGTCTTTCCTTCCCGCCCGGCAGCGCGGCTTCTTCCTGCAATACTTTCCGGAGCGCGGGATCGGTCTCCTCTTCCGTGAAAGCGGTATCGTAGATCAGGGCCCTCAGGTAAAAGCCGGTGCCGCCGCAGACGATCGGCAGGTGTCCGCGGGAATCGACCTCCCGGATCGCCGTTTTTGCCATTGCCTGGAATCGGGCGGCGTCAAAGGATTCCTTCGGATCCAGCACGTCGATCAGGTGGTGCGGGATCCCGCGCATCTCTTCCTTTGTAAGCTTGGCGCTCCCGATGTCCATATAACGGTAGACCTGGACGGAATCCGCGGAAATGATCTCGCCGTCCAGTCGCTCGGCGAGTTCCAGCGCCAGTGCCGATTTTCCCGCGGCAGTCGGTCCTGCGATCACGAGCAGCGGGATCCTGTCTTTATTCATCCTTCAAAAGTGCTTCTGAAACGGCGGAAAGGCCGGTGCCGTGGGAAGCCTT
>CADBQM010000178.1 GCA_902796795.1 uncultured Eubacteriales bacterium | reverse complement strand
CGTATTGCCGCCGAGCTCCAGCATATCGCCGAGCACGGCGATCTTCCTGCCCTTCCCGTCCCCGAAACGAAGCTCCGAGAGCACCTTTACGCCGGCTTTCATGCTGTCCGGACTTGCGTTATAGCTGTCGTCGACCACCAGGATACCGTTCTTTTCGGTCATTTTAAGCCGGCCTTCATAGCCGGTATAAGCTTTCAGCGCCTCTGCGGCGGCCGGAAGCGGGACTGAAAAAGCGTCGGCGACGGCAAGTGCAGCGAGTGCGTTCCTGACGTTATGGGCGCCCGGCACCGAAAGCTGCACACGGAACAGATCCGTTCCGCGGACGGAAAGCAGGAAAGAATACCTGCCGTTCTCTTCCGTCAGCTCTTTCGCGCGGTAATCGGCGTTTTCCCCGAGCCCGAACAGGATGACACGCCACGGATGCCGGTCTTTTTCGGCCATCAGATACGGATCGTCTCCGTTCAGGAATAAAACATGCGCTTTCGCGGGATCGGTAAAGCCGTCCGTGACCGTAAATTTCTCCCGGCAGAGCTGTTCCTTGGTCCCGTAATACTGCAGGTGGGCTTCGCCGATATTCGTGATCACGGCGGCAGAAAGATCCGTCAGCCTGGAGATCTCCGAAAGCTCTCCCGGCGTATTCAGCCCGAGCTCGAGGACCGCGATCTCCGCGTCTTCGGGGATCTCGGCAAGCGTCAGCGGGACGCCGAGCCGGTTATTATAGTTTTTCCCGGTCCGATAGACTTTTTTCGCCGCGGAAAGCGCCGTCCCGATCATTTCACGGGTCGTCGTCTTTCCGACCGAGCCGGTCACACCGACGCTGAGCGCCGGGACCTTCGACCGGAGATAACGCCCGATCTTCTGCAGCGCGCGCACCGTATCGTCCACCAGGACGACGGAACAGCCCGTTTCCGCCGCAACGCTCTCGATATCGGAAAAGTGCTCCGCTTCCGCGGTCAGGACCAGGGAAGCCCCCTTTTCGATGGCGCTCTTCAGGAAGACGTGCCCGTCCAGGTTCTCACCGACGATGGGTACAAAAAGGGATCCCGGACCGGCCGTCCTGGAATCCGTCGTGAGTTGGTTCAGCGGAAGGTCCTTCCCTCCGTACAGCAGTTTGCCGTCTGTACAGGAAAGCACCTCCGAAAGATGCAGATCGTTCATTCAGTTCCTGCCTGTTCGTTCTTTTTTCCTGCCGCCCCGCGGATCAGGTGGAAATCCGTGATCGAACGGGCCGAAAGGAAGGCACGCCCGATCAGCTGGTCCCTGCGGATGCAGCCGAGCGTCGAAGACCGCGAGTCTTCGCTGTTCGCCGGCGCATCCCCGAGGACAAAATATTCGTTTTCGGACAGCCGGATCACCTTCTCCGCGATCCCGTCCGAGGTGATCTCGGATACATAGCCGGAGACGTCCAGCGCCTCCCCGTTCACATACACGGTGCCGCGGCTGATCCGGATGCTTTCGCCCGGCAGCGCGATGATCCGGCGTACGAGGATATCGGAAGCCTCGTCCCCGCGCACCCGGTAAAAAGCCACCACGTCAAAACGGGCGGGGTTTTCAAAAACATAACCGGACTTGTTGACAAAAACGATCGAGTCCGGCGTGATCGTCGGTTCCATGGAACGGCTCTCCGTTTTTACAGAGAAGAAGACGAAATGCGCAAGAAACAGACCGAGCACCGCCACGACGGCGATCTCCGTCAGGAGTTCGAAAACCGGTTTTGCCTTCCCCCGTTCCTCGGTGAGGTACATCTTTTTCTCTGCCAAGGCCTGTCTCCTGTCCATTTCAGCAGAAAAGCACCACATTGCTGCGGTGCTTTCCCCTTTTCTTAACGAACCTTTTCCTTAACTTTCGCAGCCTTACCTGTCCTGGATCTTAAGTAAGTCAGCTTCGCGCGCCTTACTTTACCGCGGCGGACGACCTCGATCTTCTCCACGTTCGGAGAATGCAGGGGCCATGTCTTTTCCACGCCGATCCCGTTCGAAAGTTTCCTGACGGTGAACGTCTCGCGGACGCCGCCGTTCTGTCTCTTGATCACGGTGCCTTCGAAGACCTGGATACGCTCGCGGTTGCCTTCCTTGATCTTCGCATGAACGCGGACCGTATCGCCGATCGCGAATTCGTCAACGGAAGCTTTTAATTCGGCTTCTTCGATTTTCTTGATGATCTCGTTCATTCAATCCTCCAAAATACGGCCATTCTTACTACCTTTCAAAAAGCCCACACCGCGAAATGAAGAGCAGTTTGTTCCGGTACAGCGGAATACCCTTTAATTTAGCAACTTAAGGACTATAACACAATTTTTCCGGGAATGCAAGTTAATTCTGACTCATTTCCAGAAGTTTTGCTTTCAGTTCGTCTTCCATACGGCGCAGCTCGCCTTCTGCCTGCGCGCGCTGCTCGCGGCCTTCCTTCTGGATCTTCATCACGTCGTCCAGGGTCTGGATGAGCTTCTGGTTCGTGGTCTTCAGGGTCTCCAGGTCCACGATGCCGCGCTCGTTCGCCTTGGCGGATTCGACGCTCGCCATATGCAGGCTCTCCGCGTTCTTCTTCAGCAGTTCATTCGTCGCGTTCGTCACGGCGGATTCCGCCTTGATCGCTTCCGTGGAATGCTGGATGCCGAGGGCGATGACCATCTGGTTCTTCCAGAGCGGGATGGTGTTGACGATCACGCTCTGGATCTTCTCTGCCATCTGTGTGTCGGTATTCTGTAAGAGCCGGATCTGGGGTGCGGTCTGGACGGAGATCGTCCGGGTCAGCTCAAGGTCATAAAGCTTCTTCTCAAAACGGTTGCACTGGTCCGCAAGGTCCTTCGCCGCCTGCGCGTCTTCCGCCTTGCCGGTCTCCGCCGCCTTCTGCTGCAGTTCCTTCAGTTCGCCGTTCCGGACTTCTTCCAGCTTCTTTTTGCCGGCGAGGATGTACATCGTCAGTTCCTTGAAGGAAGCCATGTTCATATCATACATCTTGTCGAGGACGGCGACGTCTTTCAGAAGCGTCACCTGGTGGCCTTCCAGGCTCTCCACGATCTTATTGATGTTGACCTCGGTCTTGTCATAACGTGCCTTCATCGATTCCACGCGGTTGCGGCCCCGCTTGAACAGGCCCTTGAGCCCCTTCTGGTCGGTGTCTTCATCGAAGTTCTTGACTTCCATGACGACGTTCGTGAGCAGGTCGCCGACTTCGCCGAGATCGCGTGTGCGCACGGTGTCCAGGGTAGACTGGGAGAAGTCTGCCATCTTCTTCTGGACGCCGGAGCCGTACTCCATGATCCCCTTGGTGTTCTTCAGGTCGATCTGCTTGGCGAACTGGTCTACCGCCTGCTTTTCAGCGTCGGAAAGCACTTCGTCGCTGACGTCCAGCTTCAGCTCATAGTTCTCCTCCTGGGCGCTGACCGCTTCGAACGCGGGCGCGTCGCCGAAGGTCAGTGTGGGCATTGCCTGCTCTTCCGCTTTTAACTCGTTCTGATCTGCCATGATTTCCCTCCTGTGTAATAGCCTTTTTTATCGTTTCAGTGCAAAATCGCCGTCTTTTAAGCCTTCCTGCACCAGCATCGAGTTCAGTACCGAGATATCTGTGGAGATGTCCCAGGCCTGCTTCATGAACAGCTGGTCCAGAAGACGCTTGAAAGCATCGTTGATCGTATCGAGGGTCTCCTCGATCTCCTGCTGGGTCTTGACCATCTGCTGGGTCTTGACCGGCTGCTTCTCGACTTCCTGGTAGGCTTCGAGGAGTTTCCAGGTCGTCGGCAGGTAATAGTTCATGAGCTTCCGAAGATCTCCCGCGCTCGCGGGCTGGCGCTTCACCTCCACCAGGATACGGTTGATCACGTTCTCCAGCTCGTAGAGCTTCGCGGAGATCACCTCGCCCGGCAGGTTGTCGTTCGCTTCCTTGATCTTCTTCAGATAGTATTCGCCCTGGCTGATGATCGCGCGCCCTTCCTGGTCGAGGCCGCTCTCGTCGAGCTTCTCCGCCTCTTCCATGCGCAGGCGCTGCTGCTCTTTCATGTTCTGGTAATCCTGATACGTCTCGTCCGAAACGATCAGGTTCTCTTCTTCATCGTCCAGGTGTCCCTGCAGGAAATATTTCCTGCGGATCATGTCTTTTAAGTCCTTCCGGAGGAAACGCTGGGATTCCCCGGTCGCGTCCGCCAGTTTGTCGATCTCGATAAAACTGTTTTTCCCGAGCAGGCTTACATATTCCCGGAAGCGCTTGATCCGCGAAAGGATATTGGCGCCGTTCAGCGTCAGGAACAGACCGCCGGCGAGCAGGATGACCGCCCAGGCAAAGCCGGTCACGTAAAGAAACGTCGGTCCGTTCGCGAGCATCGTAAACAGCGCGCCGAGTGCGCGCACAAGCCCGATGACGGCCGCGATGATCCCGGAGACGAGTGAAATAATACCGCCCGTCTTTTTGCCCGACAGGTTCTCGAAGAGGCGCGGCTTCGGCCGGGCCGGCGGCGTCTGGCTCCCGGTCCGGACCGTGCTGCCGTCCGGGCGCACGACGTTCCGTGTCCCGTCTCTTTTGATCGGATTCGGGATCCCGCCGTAGATACTGCTCCAGCGCGGATTGTCGATGATGCGCTGCAGGTTGTCCGAGGCGTCGTTGATCGTCTGCTGGATCCGCTGATTGATCTTGTCAAAATCGTTCTGGTTCATGGGTGAAGATGGATCCTTCCCT
>CADBQM010000177.1 GCA_902796795.1 uncultured Eubacteriales bacterium | reverse complement strand
GGCATGAGCGTCTATGAGGCGATGGACTTCGCGAAGGAGAACGGCGCAGCGCATATCGAGCTCGTTCCCTTCCACCTGCCGCTTGTGGATGAAAAAGAAGGAAAAGTCAACGAGGACCTCTGCCGCCGCGTGCGCGAACACGCGGAAAGGATCGGCCTTGAGATCTCTGCTTATTCGGTGAACGCGGACCTGCTGGACCCGGATCCCGCCGCCTATGAAAAGGTGCTGCAGCGCGTAAAGCTGCATATCGACGCCGCCGCGCTTCTGGGCCTTTCCGTGATGCGCCACGACGTCGCGGGCTTCCGCCGTCCGTTCCGCGAGCTTACCGTGGAAAATTTCGAGCGCGACTTCCCCCGCATGGTGGACGCCGTCCGCCGGCTGTATGACTACGCGGCAGAAAAGGGCATCACGACGACGCTGGAGAACCACGGCTTCTACGTCAACGGTTCCGACCGCCTCATAAGGCTCATCCAGGCGGCGGACCGGCCGGGACTCGGCATGACGCTCGACGTCGGCAATTTCCTCTGCGTGGACGAATACAGCCTGGGCGCCGTGAAAAAGTGCCTGCCGTACGCGAAGACCATCCACCTGAAGGATTTCTACGTCCGGGAGATGGAGGCACTGCCGGGGCAGAATGAGATGTTCAACTGCGACAACGGCAGCTGGTTCGAGACGCTCGGCGGGATGCTGCTGCGCGGCGCGATCCTGGGCCAGGGCGACCTGCCGGTCCGGAAGATCGTCCGGGAGATCGTATCTTCCGGCTTTGACGGAACGGTATCGATCGAATTCGAAGGCATGGAGCCGCCGGAACGCGCGACGAAGATCTGCCTCCAGATGGCACGGGCTTTCTTTAAAGAAGCCGGCGTATGTTTCCCGGAGACGTGACGGGCAGCATCATTCTCCATGGCATTTTCCACAAAGCTTTTTCCATTCCGGAAAAGCCGTTGTGAAAGGTGTAGAAAATCAGACACAGGCCGCCTTTTCAATTGAAAAAGCGGCCTTTTTATGGTAAAAATGAAGAGTATCAGCGGGGCCGGAAGCGTGCCGCATACATGAGGAGGATCTGGATGAAGAAGGTCGGTATCATCATGGGCAGCGCGAGCGACCTGCCTGTCGTTAAGAAGGCAGCCGCCGCCCTGACAGAACTTGAGATCCCGTTTGAGATGCACGTCTGCTCTGCGCACAGAACGCCGGAACAGGCGGCGGTCTTCGCGGAAAAGGCAGAAGAGAACGGTTTCGGCGTACTGATCGCCGCAGCCGGCATGGCGGCACACCTGGCGGGCGCACTGGCGGCGCGTACGACGCTCCCGGTGATCGGGATCCCGCTCAAATCCAGCAACCTAGACGGCATTGACGCACTCCTTTCGACGGTCATGATGCCCTCCGGCATTCCGGTGGCGACCGTGGCGATCGACGGGGCAGTCAATGCCGCTTTACTTTCCGCCGAGATCCTGGCGCTCTCGGAGCCGGCGCTGAAGGCGCGGCTTCTTGAACGGCGCAGGAAAGAAGCGGAGAACGTGCTCCTGAAGGACCGGGAGCTCCAGGAAGAATTCGGAAACAACGGCTGAAAGAAAGGAAAGATCATGGAGAAAGGCGCACAGCTTTACGAAGGCAAGGCAAAAAAGGTCTTTGCGACCGCGGACGAGAACCTCGTCATCGTTTCCTACAAGGACGACGCGACCGCGAACGACGGTGAAAAGAAGGGCACGATCGCGGGCAAGGGCAGCATCAACAACCGGATGTCCAACCATCTGATGCAGCTGCTCGAAGAAAACGGCGTTCCCACGCATTTCGTCGAGGAACTGAACGACCGCGAGACCGTCGTCAAGAAGGTGGAGATCGTCGCACTCGAGGTGATCATCCGCAACATTTCCGCCGGCCATTTCGCTTCCCGCTACGGCGTGCCGGAAGGGATCGTCTTTGAGGAGCCGACGATCGAGTTCTCCTTAAAGAACGACGACCTGCACGACCCGCTGCTGAATTCCTACCACGCGGTCGCGCTGAAGGTCGCGACCTGGGACGAGATCAACCGGATCAAGGAAATGGCGTTTACCGTGAACCGCGTGCTTTCGGAATATTTCCTGAAGCTGAACGTACGCCTCGTGGACTTCAAGCTGGAGTTCGGACGCCTCGCGGACGGCACGATCGTGCTGGCCGACGAGATCTCGCCCGATACCTGCCGCTTCTGGGACGCGACGACCAATGAAAAACTGGACAAGGATCGTTTCCGCCGTGATATGGGCGGCGTCGAGGACGCATACCGTGAAATGATGCGCCGCGTCTTCGGCAAAGAGGAGTAAGAAAAACAAAAAGAGCTTTGGGGCTCATTCGTATCAGGACAAGAGGAGAGAACATGGCAGAAATCAGAGAAGAATGCGGGCTTTTCGGCATCCGTTCGGATAAGGTACAGGATCTCGCCCACCAGGTCTATTACGGCCTCTTTTCCCTGCAGCACCGCGGACAGGAATCCTGCGGCATCGTCGTGGAGAACGACGGGCTGTTCAGTTCCTACAAGGATTCCGGGATCGTCAACGACGTCTTTACGCCGGAGCGCCTCCAGAAGCTCGGCGAAGGCGACATGGCGATCGGGCACGTCCGTTACGGTACTGCCGCGACCCGCGGACGCGCGAACGCGCAGCCGCTGATCGTCAACCACATCAAGGGCCGGATGGCGCTCGCGCACAACGGCAACCTGGTCAATTCATTTGAACTGCGTTCGGAACTAGAGCTGAAGGGCTCGATCTTCCAGACCAATTCCGATACCGAAGTCATTTCCTATATCATCACGGAGGAAAGGCTGAGCGCACCCACGATCGAGGAGGCTGTGAACCGGGCCATGTACCGCCTGAAGGGTGCGTACTCCCTCGTGATCATGTCTCCGAGCAAGCTGATCGCCGCACGTGACGAGAACGGCTTCCGCCCGCTCTGCTACGGCAGGACGGAAGACGGCGGCTACGTCGTGGCGAGCGAGAGCTGCGCACTGGACGCGGTCGGCGCGACGCTGGTCCGCGACGTCCGTCCCGGCGAGATCCTCATCTTTTCGAAGGACGGCGTCAGGAGCATCGAAGACCACGTCGGAAAGGCGCCGCACAGGCTCTGCGTCTTCGAATACGTCTACTTTGCCCGTCCGGACTCCGTGATCGACGGCTGCAACGTGCATGAGGCGCGGAAGCGCGCCGGCCGGTTCCTCGCCCAGGAGCATCCGGTGGACGCGGATCTCGTCGTCGGCGTGCCGGATTCCGGCCTGGACGCCGCGGTCGGCTATTCCATGGAATCCGGGATCCCCTACGGGATCGGCTTCGTC
>CADBQM010000176.1 GCA_902796795.1 uncultured Eubacteriales bacterium | reverse complement strand
CTTCGTGTATTTTTCATCGCCGCCGTAGATGCCGACGTCGATGATGCAGATGTTCATCCCGAGCTTCCTGGCGCATTCGCAGAACAGATAGGAAAGCTCGTAGGACTTCGTATCGCCGAGCATGACGATGTTGTCGCCCGGCTTCGCTTCTGCCAGCTTCAGCAGGATAAATTCCGAATTCTTCAGCGCCAGTTCATGTTGTTCTTTTGTCAGCAGCATTATTCCCTCCCGTTATAAAGCAGATCCGTGCCGTAAAAGCACGGATCTGCGGACCAGCCTGAATCTCAGCTGTTTTTCTTGACCATGTTCTCCACAGCGCTGACCCAGTCGTGCTGCGGATCGTTGGAACGGTAGAAGCCCTGATGATCGCCGGCCATCATCCAGAGGAAATAGGTATTGTAGCCCGGCGCGGAGACCGTCGTATGATAGCCTTCGGGGAATTCCACGAGGTCGTCCTGTTTGACGCGGTAGGCTTCGTCGAACTTGCCTTCCTTATACATGCACTGCACCGCAAAGCCCTGCTCCGGCTGGAAGAGGAAGTAGTAGATCTCTTCCGCGACGCCTTCGAAAGGCATGTTGTCTTCGTCGTGCTTGTGGGGCGGGAAACCGGCCCAGTTGCCGGGGGTGCACCATGCTTCGCCGACGGTAAGGCGCTTCGCGTTCGTCGTGCCGTCCAGGTTGAAGCTGGTCACGCGCTCCCAGGGCTTGACGCCGAGGGTCTTGTAGACGACGCTTTCGGGCTTCAGCCACTGCGGCTCCGTATCCACGTCGATCGGGGTATCGCAGACGGCGATCTTCACATGCTCGCAGCCGGTGAAGGTCAGCTTCTCATGCCGGCCGGCGTAAACGGTGTTCGCCTGTCCGCCGAAGACGCTGGTACGTCCGCCGACGTACTTCCAGTCATACTTGCCTTCGATGACGACGTCCGCGTGTCCGAAAAGGAAAAGGAAACCATATTCCTTTTCTCCGGTCTCAACAGTAACGCTGTCGCCCTCTTTCAGCTCGATGATGCCGAATTCCAGCTGCTGCAGGGAACATTTGCCGATCTCGCAGATCTTCGTGTAGCCGATCGCAGGAACATAGGACTTCTTGTAGTTCATTTTGCTTCTCCTTTTTATGATGGGTTTCTTTATTTTTCTTCTTTCAGTTTCCGGAGGATCCGGGGAAGGACGTCCTCCCAGTCTCCGTATATGCCGAGATCCGCGTAATCGAAGATCGGCGCTTTGGGATCGGTATTGACCGCGACGATCTTCTTCGCCTGCCGGATGCCGATCAGGTGCTGCACGGCGCCGCTGACGCCGAACAGGATCACTAGCTCCGGCCGGACGATCACGCCCGTCTGCCCGATCTGGTGCGGGTACGTGACGTACCCCAGTTCCACGGCCTGGCGCGTCGCGCCGGCGGTAAAACCGGCTGCGGTCACCTGTTCCTCAAAGCGGCGGAACCTGTCCGCCGATCCGAGCCCGGCGCCGCCGGTAAAGATGATCCGCGCTTCATTCAGGCGGAGCGACGTCGTCTTTTCTGCGGACAAAAGCCGGACCTTCGGTTCTGCTGCCGCGTCCTCTTCGCGGACTTCCTGCCCCGGACAGTGAAAGACCTGCGGCGGATAGCTGCCGCGCCGCACCGTCGCCATCTGGATCCGGCCAGTCGTGAGGATCGAAGCGAGCAGGCGGTTTCCGAAAGCAGGCCGCGTCTGCAGGAGCCGCCTGTCCGCCGTGAGCGCGATCTCCGTGCAGTCTGCCGTGAGGCCAGCGTTCAGCTTCATCGCGAGATACGGCATCACGCTGCGGAACAGGACGGATGCCGGCGCGAGGATCGTTTCCGGCAGTGCTTCTTTTGAAAGATAAGCCGCAAGCGCTTCCGCGATGCAGGCGTCGTCCGCGCACGTTTCCGGGAAACGCAGCACTTCGACCGTGTCCGCGCCGTACAGGAACGTTTTCTTAAGCTGCTCCGCGCCGGGATCCGGTGCAAGGAAGAGCACCCGGACGGCAGGACGCACGTCCCGGCCTTTTTCCCGGGCCAGTTCCGCGGCACGGCTGACGAGGCCGAAGTCCGCGTCTTTATCCGCAAGGACTAAAAACGCTTCCGAAAGATCCGCCGCAGCCGGGAGGCTGCCGGCAGGACAGCACATTTCCGGAGCCGCGTTCACGGCGTTCCCGGCTGCTGTTTCCGCGCTTTCTGCTTCCGTGCTTTCCGCAGCGCTGCCCTGTGCTGCCCGGATCATCCGGACGGCCAGCGCCGCCCCTTCCTCCGGGTCCGCGGTCCGCGGCCCCTTTCTTAAATGCTGCTCATAGCGAAGCGACTTGACGACGCGGGTCAGCGAGCCCTTAAGACCGCAGGCTTCCGGCGGAAGTGAAAGATCCGCCGCCGTCCGGACGGGGATCACCGCGTTCATCGCGCGCCGCCGCCCGAGGATCCCCGGGAGCCGCAGATGATAAGAATACTCCTGGAAAGACAGGACGCTGTGCGGCGGGACGAGGAGCGTCTCCTCTCCGTCTTCCGTCGTACGCACCACGCGG
>CADBQM010000175.1 GCA_902796795.1 uncultured Eubacteriales bacterium | reverse complement strand
TGATCGAGTACGAGCTGGAGGAGCTGAGGGCCGGGGAAGCAGCGGAAAGGGCTGCAGATGCGGAGCCGGCCGGCGCTGCCGCGCGTGTGCTTGCACGGAACATCTTCCTTCGCGTGCGCGGCCCGGAAAAGATCTGCATCATCGGGAAGAACGGGGCGGGAAAGACCACGCTGCTCAGGAGGATCGCGGCAGAGCTACTTGCGCGGCCGGACCTCCATGCGGAATACATGCCCCAGAATTACGAAGAACTGCTGGATCCCGCACTGCTGCCGGAGGAACTGCTCGACGAAAGCGGCGAAAAGGAAGTCCGCACCAGGATCCGCACTTACTTAGGCGCGCTCAAGTTTACGGCGGATGAGATGCTGCATCCGGTCGCGGAGCTTTCCGGCGGACAGAAGGCAAAACTGCTGCTTCTTAAGCTGAGCCTCTCCGGCGCAAACGTGCTCATCCTGGACGAGCCCACCCGGAATTTCAGCCCGCTTTCGGGACCGGTGATCCGGCGGCTGCTCAGGGAATACCCGGGGGCGGTGATCAGCGTGTCGCACGACCGGAAATTCATCCGGGAAGTGTGTGATAAAGTGTACACGCTGACGGAAGAAGGACTCAGAGCAGAGGAGCGTACGGCAGCGGAGTAAGCGGATCCTGCGGCAGAGTGCGGCGTTGAAAAACCGCTTTGTGTGTGATACATTATTTCTGTCTGCAGGGCAGACGTGTTTTTCGTTCGTTTTGGTTGCAATGAAGGAGTTTTTTGCAATGAATAAAGAAATGCTGGAGTTTATCAAGAGCAGGCGCAGCACCAGGAAGTTCCTTCCGAAACCGCTGGAGCGGGAAAAGCTGGACGCGGTCCTGGAGGCCGGGAGATACGCGCCGAGCGGCGGGAACAACCAGTCCACGCACCTTATCGTGATCGAAGATAAGGAAGTGCTTGCAAAGCTGGCGGCGATGGCGGAGAAGGCCTTTGCGGCGATGGAAGTCACCGAGGGCATGTACAAGTCGATGGCGGGCTCCGTGCGCGCGGCAAAGCGCGGCGGCTATGTGTTTCACTATCAGCCGGCGGCGCTGATTCTGACGGCGAACCAGAAGGATTACAGCAACAATCTCGTCGACTGCGCCTGCGTGCTGGAGAACATGATGCTGATGGCGAACGCGCTGGACCTCGGCAGCGTCTGGATCAACCAGATGAAATGGCTGAACGACGATCCGGAGATCAACGCCTATCTGTTCTCGCTCGGCATGAAGGAGTCGGAGCGGGTCTACGGCGGACTGGCGCTCGGCTATCCGGACACGGAGGACGGGCTCCCGAACCGCACAGCGCTGCCCCGGACCGGGAACGAAGTGACGTATATCTGAGAAAGAACGCCGGGACAGACCCGGGAGGAAAAACATGGTTGGAAAATATCCGGTCATTACACTGTGCGGGAGCACGCGGTTCAAAAAAGAATACATTGAGGCGCAGAAGCGGCTGACGCTTGCCGGGAATATCGTGATCTCGGTCGGGCTCTTCGGCCACGCCGGGGACGACGAGGTCTACGAAGGCCCGGAGGAGGACGGCGTTCCTGCGGTGAAACGTATGCTCGACGACATGCACAAGCGCAAGATCGACATGGCGGACAGCATCTACGTGATCAACGTGCGCGGCTATATCGGCGAGAGCACGCGGAGCGAGATCGCCTATGCGGCGGCGCACGGCAAGGGCATCGACTATCTGGAAAAGCCGCCGCGCAGGATCTGCCCCTGCTGTGAAAACTACTATTTTATCGAGAAAAACGCGTACGAGATCTGCCCGGTCTGCGGCTGGGAGGACGACCGCGTGCAGCGGATGGATCCGGATTTCGCGGGCGGCGCGAACAAAGAATCACTGAATGAAGCGCGGGCAAAGTTCCGGGAATGGCAGCGGAGCCTGAAAGAGAAAGAAGCAGGGGACGTGTGTTGTACAGAGCCTTTGCAGGCGGCCTGCGGGGAAGCACAGAAACCGGCCTGCGGGGATGAGGAGGAATGATGTTTAAGAAGAAAAAAAGGCTTCTGATACTGATCGCGGCAGTGGTGGTGGTCCTGGGGATCGCCTATGTGAGCGGCTGGGGGGAGAAGCTGATCAGCAGTCTTGTCCCCGGCATGGCTGGAACCACAGCGGAACCGGACGACGGCCTGACCCTGATCCCCGGCGACAATACGGAGAAGACGGAGAAGGAAACCTCTCCCGAGACGGAGAAAGTGACCGAAACGGCGAAGGAAAGTGCGACGGAGACCGAAAAGGCCACGGAGCCGGCCTCTGAGAGCGAAAAAGCTACGGAAAAGGCCACGGAGACCGAGAAGCCGACCGAGAGCCCGTCCACGACAGCGGAAGTCAAAAACTACTATTTCCGTAATAAGAAGCTCAAAAACGAGCACTACGAGAAGCACGGCATCGAGATGGGCTTCTCGAGCGCGAACGCCTACGAGGCGGCGGCCAGCGCGGTCGTAAATAACCCCAAGGCGCTGCACAAGACTGAAAAAGACGACGGCGACGACGTGTACTT
>CADBQM010000174.1 GCA_902796795.1 uncultured Eubacteriales bacterium | reverse complement strand
GAACAAGGTGGAACAGGGAGAGATCACGGAAGTAAAGATCATCCAGAACGAGGAGGTCCCCACCGGCCGCGTCGTATTTTCGATCGGGAAAGAAAAGCCCGTGACCTACGGGGTCTATGTTTCCGACGTAAACGCGGAACAGACGCGCCTGCTCGAAAAGAAGGTCAAGGTCACGCTGCTGGATGTGCCGGGGGAGGAGATCTTCCTGACGACGATCCTGCCCATGATCATCCTGGTGGCCGGCATGATCCTGGTCTTTGTGCTCATGACCGGGCGGATGAACGCGGCCTCCGGCGCCGGCAATATGGCGAACTTCGGCAAGAGCCGCGCGCAGATCTCGGATCCGTCGACCAACGACATCCGTTTTGACAACGTGGCCGGCCTGGTAGAAGAAAAAGAAGAACTGATGGAGGTCGTGGACTTCCTGAAGGATCCCCAGAAATACATCGACCTCGGCGCGCGCATTCCGAAGGGCGTGCTGCTGGTCGGCCCGCCGGGCACCGGCAAGACCCTGCTTGCGAAAGCGGTCGCCGGAGAAGCCGGCGTGCCCTTCTATACCATTTCCGGTTCCGACTTCGTGGAGATGTTCGTCGGCGTCGGCGCTTCCCGCGTCCGCGACCTCTTTGATACCGCGAAGAAGAACGCGCCGTGCATCGTCTTCATCGACGAGATCGACGCGGTCGGGCGCCACCGCGGCAGCGGCCTCGGCGGCGGCCATGACGAAAGAGAACAGACGCTGAACCAGCTCCTCGTGGAGATGGACGGCTTTAATGTGAACCAGGGCATCATCGTGATCGCCGCGACCAACCGCGCGGACATCCTGGACCACGCGATCCTGCGTCCGGGCCGTTTTGACCGGAAGGTCGCCGTCGGCAGGCCGGACGTCAAGGGGCGCGAGGAGATCCTCGAGGTCCACGCAAAGCGGAAGAAGATGGGCTCGGACGTCGACTTGAAGCGCGTGGCGCAGACGACCGCCGGCTTTGTCGGCGCGGATCTGGAAAACCTGCTGAACGAGGCCGCCATCAACGCGGCGCGGAACAACGAAGCCTACATCACGCAGAAAGACATCGACCAGGCCTTTGTCAAAGTCGGCATCGGCGCGGAAAAGAAATCGAAGATCATCTCCGACCGGGAGAAGCGGATCACTGCCTACCACGAGATGGGCCACGCGATCCTCTTCGAGGCGCTGCCGGACGTCGGACCGGTGCATACGGTCTCGATCATCCCGACCGGGATCGGCGCGGCGGGCTATACGATGCCCCTGCCGGAGAACGACGAAGTCTTCAGCACCCGGGGACGGATGCTGCAGGAGATCATGGTGGCCATGGGCGGCCGGATCGCGGAAGAGATCGCGATCGGCGACATCACGACCGGCGCCTCCCAGGATATCCGCCAGGCAACGGAGATCGCCCGGAACATGGTCATGAAATACGGTATGTCGGAGAAGATCGGCTTCGTCAACTACGAGCAGCAGCAGGATGAGATCTTCATGGGCCGCGACCTGGGCCATCTGAAGACCTACGGCAGCGATATCATCAATACGATCGAGGCGGAAGTCAAGCGCATCATCGACGAATGCTACGAAAAGGCGAAGGCCATCATCGAAGAAAAGCGCGAAGTGCTGGAGCGCGGCGCAGCGCTCCTGATCCGGGAGGAAAAGATCGGCCAGGAGGAATTCGAAGCGGTCTATTACGGCCGGCAGGAGGAAACGGCTGACGGCAGCCTTTAAGATAAACGGACAGATCGGATAATCAATGGATTTTGGATACGGATTAAACCGGGATGCGCTGTTCGCGGACGAGTCGATACAGTTCCGCTATCCCTATGAGCCAGAAGCGGGAGATGAGGTCATCTTCCGCTTCCGCACGCTGAAAGACAACGCCGACGCCGTACGGCTCGTCGGGCGCGGCTTCCGGCGGACAATGGAAAAAGCCTATACGGAAGGCCTGTTCGATTTTTACGAGACCAAGCTTCAGATCGGCAGCGAGATCTTCCGTTACTGCTTTGAGATCGAGAAGGACGGCCAGTTCTGCGTCTATTCCCGGCTCGGTCCCGGGAACGAGCTGCACGTGCAGGAGAATGAGTTTTTCTCCGTGCGCCCGGGCTTTGTGACCCCCGACTGGGCAAAGGGCGCGGTCTTTTACCAGATCTTCACAGACCGCTTCCGGAACGGGGATCCCACGAACGACGTGATGAACGGGGAGTATTATTACCTGAACCGCCCGGTCGAACACGCAGCGTCCTGGGAGGAACTGCCGGAGTCGCCGGACGTTCACCGCTTCTATGGCGGGGACCTGAAGGGCGTGCTGGAAAAGCTGGATTATCTGAAATACCTCGGCATTGAGGCGATCTATTTTAATCCGATCTTTGTCTCTCCCTCCAATCACAAATACGATACCCAGGACTACGGGCATATCGACCCGCACCTCGTGGGCTTTGTCCGCGACGAAGGCGCGCTGCTCGAAGAAGGGGAAACGGACAACCGGAAGGCGGAGCGTTATATCTGCCGGGTCACCGATCCGGAGAACCTGAAGGCGGCGGACGCGTTCTTTGCCGAACTTGTTCAGGAAGCGCACCGGCGCGGCATCAAGGTCGTGATCGACGGCGTGTTCAATCACTGCGGTTCCTTCAATAAATGGATGGACCGCGAGGGGATCTACCG
>CADBQM010000173.1 GCA_902796795.1 uncultured Eubacteriales bacterium | reverse complement strand
TCCAGCCGGTTCAGGAATTCCGGCCGGAAGGCGCCGTGCAGGTCGTTCATGACCATCGTCTCCGCCGCTTCGCTGATATTGCCCTCTTCATCGATGCCGTTCAGCAGGTACTGTGAGCCGATATTCGAAGTCATGATCAGGATCGTATTCTTGAAATCCACGGTCCTGCCCTGCGAATCGGTGACCCTGCCGTCGTCCAGCACCTGCAGAAGCACGTTGAACACGTCCGGATGCGCCTTTTCGATCTCGTCGAAAAGCACCACCGAATACGGATGCCGCCGGACCGCTTCCGTCAGCTGGCCGCCTTCATCATAGCCGACGTATCCCGGAGGCGCCCCGATGAGCCGGGACACACTGAACTTCTCCATGTATTCGCTCATATCGATACGGACCATGTTGTTCTCGTCGTCGAAGAGGCTTTCGGAAAGCGCCTTTGCCAGTTCCGTCTTGCCCACGCCCGTCGGTCCGAGGAACAGGAAGGAGCCGATCGGCTTCTTCGGGTCCTTGATTCCGGCTTTCGAACGCAGGATCGCCTCCGCGACCTTCGATACGCCTTCGTCCTGGCCGATCACCCTCTTATGGAGCTCGTCGGAAAGATGCAGGGTCTTTTCCCGTTCGCTTTCCGTCAGCCGGCTGACCGGGATGCCGGTCCAGCGGCTCACGATCCGGCTGATCTCCTCTTCGGTAACGCTCTCGTGGACAAGGGCCAGGTCCATGTTCTTCAGCTTGTCTTCTTCTGCTTCGAGCTTCCGCTGCAGTTCGGGCAGTTTCCCGTACTGCAGTTCCGCCGCCTTATTCAGGTCGTATTTCTGCTTCGCCTTTTCGATCTCCATATTCAGGGCTTCGATCTCTTCCCGGAGTCCGGAGACGTGCGCCGCGCTCTCTTTTTCGTTGTCCCACTGGGCTTTCTTCGCGTTATACTGGTCCCTCAGTTCCGCAAGCTCCGACTGCAGGCTCTTCAGACGCTCCGCGCTCAGCCGGTCGCTCTCCTTCTTCAGGGAAAGCTCTTCGATCTCCAGCTGCATGATGTGCCGCTTCAGGTCGTCGAGTTCCGCCGGCATGGAATCCATTTCGGTCTTGATCATCGCGCAGGCTTCATCGACCAGGTCGATCGCCTTATCCGGCAGGAAACGGTCCGAGATATAACGGTTGGAAAGCACAGCCGCGGAAACGAGCGCGCTGTCCTGGATCTTAACGCCGTGATAGACTTCGTAGCGTTCTCGGAGCCCTCTTAAGATCGAGATCGTGTCCTCAACGGTAGGTTCTTCTACCATGACCGGCTGGAACCGCCGCTCGAGCGCCGCGTCCTTTTCGATATACTTCCGGTATTCGTCGAGGGTAGTCGCACCGATGCAGTGCAGTTCGCCGCGGGCCAGCATCGGCTTCAGCATATTGCCGGCATCCATCGCACCATCCGTTTTGCCGGCGCCGACGATCAGATGCAGCTCGTCGATGAACATGATGATGCGGCCTTCGGATTTCCGTACTTCCTCCAGCACCGCCTTCAGCCGTTCCTCAAAATCGCCCCGGTATTTCGCACCGGCGACCAGCGCGCCCATATCGAGTGAGAACAGCTGCTTGTCTTTCAGGGAATCGGGCACGTCCCCGCGTACGATACGCTGTGCCAGGCCTTCCGCGACGGCAGTCTTGCCGACGCCGGGCTCGCCGATCAGCACCGGGTTGTTCTTCGTCTTTCTGGAAAGGATGCGGATCACGTTCCGGATCTCCTCGTCCCTGCCGATCACCGGGTCCAGCTTCTGGTTCCTGGCTTCTTCGACCAGGTCTCTGCCGTATTTCGTCAGTGATTCATAGGTATCCTCCGGCGTATCCGAGGTCACGCGCTGATTGCCGCGGACCGAAGACAGGGCCTGAAGGAAACGTTCCCGCGTAATGCCGAACTCCCGGAAGAGTTCCTTGATCGCCGCGTTCGGGTGCTTCAGCATCGAAAGGAACAGATGCTCGACAGAGACGTAGTCGTCCCCCATCGCCTTCGCCTCATCCTCGGCGGAAAGGAGCACCGTATTCAGTTCCTGTGAAAGGTAGGTGTTGCCGCCCTGCACCTTCACGAGCTTATTCAGGCAGGACTCGACGCTGTTCATAAAATAAGGCAGCTGGATCTCCATCTTTGTGATCAGGCGCGCGATCAGGGAATCGTCCTGGGTAAGCAGCGCATAGAGCAGATGCTCTTCATCCAGCTTCTGGTTGCCGTATTCATAGGCGATCTTCTCCGTCTGCTGGACGGCGTCGACCGACTTCTGTGTAAATTTAGAAATATTCATAAAAACACCTCCGAAGGCGCTTTCGATTGG
>CADBQM010000172.1 GCA_902796795.1 uncultured Eubacteriales bacterium | reverse complement strand
TTCGCGAATTCATACGCGCCGTTCGGGGTATCGCTCGAGGGCTTCAGGACGACGGTATTGCCGGCGATGAGCGCCGGGGCGACTTTCCTGCCGATCAGGAAGAGCGGGAAGTTCCACGGCATGATGCCCGCAACGACGCCGATGGGCCGTTTGTACAGGTAGATGTTCTCATTCGGCCGGTCGCTCGGGATGATCTCGCCCTTGATGTGGCGGGCCAGGTTTGCGTAGAAGTTGATGTACTCCGGGAGCCAGCCGGCTTCGTCCCTGGCCTGCTGGATCGGTTTGCCGTTCTCCTCCGCGGTCGTCACGGCGAAGAGCTCTAGATTTTCGGAAACGAGCTGCGCCAGCTCTCTTAAATAGCCCGCGCGGGTGATCGGGGGGAGTTTTGCCCAGGATCTCTGTGCTTCATAGGCCGCGTCCACAGCGGCTTCGACGTCTTCCGCCGTCGCCTGCGGTACTTCGGAGATGACCTCTTCGGTAGCAGGGTTGATGACGGGGATCATTTTGCGGTCGCCGTTCGGGATGAACGCGCCGTTGATAAACAGTTCATATTGCCTCATCTTGACAGTGCCTCCTGCTGTTCTTGCCTTTTTTTGGTTCCGGGCTTCCGGGCGCGCCGGAAGCGATGGTTTCTTATATAAAATTAACGCAGGAACAAGGAAAATACAAGCCTGTTTTCGTCATTTTCTACAAAATCCTGAAGGAAAAGATAAAAAAAGACAGCCCGTGAAAGGACTGCCTTTTTGATGTCCGCTGCGCTTGGCGGCTCAGAGATCGTAGACGGCGATGCCGTTCTCCGTGAGAAGCTGCTCCAGCGCGTCCGCGTCCGCCGTACGGAAGATCATGACCGCGTTGCCCTTGGGGCTGTCCAGCAGGGAATACATGTATTCCACGCCGATCTCCTCATCCGCAAGGAAAGCAAGCAGCGCTGCGAGTCCGCCCGGACGGTCCGGGACCGTGACGGCGGTGACCGGGGTCAGGCTGACCGGAAGGCCGTAGTCGGTGATGAGGCCGGCGGTCTTTAAGGGATCGTCCGTGATCAGGCGGAGCACGCCGTAGTCCTGGGTCTCCGCGATGTTGAGCGCGCGCAGGTTGATGCCGTGGTCCGCGAGGAACTTCGTGACTTCCGCGAGCTGTCCGGTACGGTTTTCAAGAAATACAGAAACCTGTTTTAATGCCATGATGAAGCCTCCCTTCAGATCTTTCTCTTGTCGATCACGCGCACGGCCTTGCCTTCGGAACGGGTGATGCTCTTGGGCGCGACCAGGCGCACCTTTGCGTAGATCCCGAGCATGGCCTTGAGCTCCGAGACCAGGTTCTTTTCCATTTCGGTGATGGTGCTCAGGGAGTCGGTAAAGCGCTCCGGCGTCATTTCCACGAGCACTTCGAGCGTATCGGAGTGATTGACGCGGTCCACCAGGATCTGGTAGTTCGCCGAATATCCCTGTTCGATGAGGACGGTCTCGATCTGCGACGGGAAGACGTTGACGCCCTTGACGATCAGCATATCGTCGGAACGGCCGCGCGGTTTTGACATCTTCACATGCGTACGGCCGCAGGGGCATTTTTCCCGGGTCAGTACGCAGATGTCGCGGGTGCGGTAGCGGAGCAGCGGGAAGGCGTCCTTGTCGATGCAGGAGAAGACGAGCTCGCCCTGCGCGCCTTCCGGCAGCACTTCACCGGTATCGGGGTCGATGATCTCGGCGATGAAGTGATCCTCATTGATGTGCATGCCGGTCTGCGCCTCGCATTCGTAGGCGACGCCGGGACCGGTGATCTCCGTGAGACCGTAGATGTCATAGGCCTTGATGCCGAGCTGTTCCTCGATATCATGGCGCATCTCCTCCGACCAGGCTTCCGCGCCGAAGATGCCGGCTTTCAGCCTGATCTGGTCTTTCAGTCCCTGCTCCTTGATGCTCTCCGCGAGATATTCCGCGTAGGAGGGCGTGCAGCAGAGGATCGTGGCGCCGAGGTCGACCATGAACTGCAGCTGGCGGTCGGTATTGCCGGAGGACATCGGCAGCGTCATGCAGCCGAGCTTGTGGCTGCCGTCGTGCAGGCCGGACCCGCCGGTAAAGAGGCCGTAGCCGTAGCAGACCTGGACCACGTCTTCGGGCGTGCCGCCGGCGGCCGCCAGTGCACGCGCGGTGCAGTCGGACCAGATCTCCAGGTCATCTTTCGTGTAATAAGCGATCACGCGCTTTCCGGTCGTGCCGGAAGTGGAGTGGATGCGGACGACGTCCTTTTTCGGAACGGCCAGGAGTCCGTCCGGATAGGCGTCCCGAAGGTCGGCCTTCGATAAGAAGGGCAGCTTGTACAGGTCGTCCACGCTCTTGATGTCTTCCGGC
>CADBQM010000171.1 GCA_902796795.1 uncultured Eubacteriales bacterium | reverse complement strand
GCGAAATGCCGGACGATGTATACCTTCATCCTGTTCAGTGTCGCGAGCATCGTGCTCACCGTCGTCGTGGCGCCCACACTGCCGGAAAAGATCGTCTATCCTTTCCTCGGCGTCCTGATCCTGATCATCCGCACGAGCGGCCGCCTGAATGAAAAAGAGGACATCCTGACGACGCCGCATCCCGCTGCGGCAGTCCTCTTCGCCCTGCTCTACCTGGTCTCGTTCGGCATCGACGACGAGCTTCTCAGGACCGTCAATTACTATCTGGCTTTCGCCTACGTGATCCTGGTCCTGGTCTTCATGAACCTGAACAGCCTCGAGACCTACCTGAACGTCAACCGCGACGTCGCGAACATCCCGCACCGGCAGATCAGCCGGACCAATTCCGTGATCTTAAGCGTCTTCGTCGGCCTGACGGCCCTGGTCATGATCTTCCTGCCCCGCTCCGGGCTCGACAACGTGATCATGGCGATCCTGCGCGGCGCGCGTGAAGTGCTGAAGCAGCTGATCGGGCTGCTGCAGCGGAAAGGCCCGGAAGTCGAGCCGACCACGCTCCCGCCGGAGGAAACGCTCGCGCCGGATCCCGGTTCCATGCCGCTTCCCGACGCGACCACCCCAGCCTGGCTGCAGATCCTGTACCAGGCGCTCACCTATGTGATCGCGATCTCCGTCGGCGTGACCCTGGTCTACCTGCTCGTCCGCGGCATCATCGGCGTGATCCGCCGCTTCTACCGGCCGATCAAGGAAAACGACGACGTGCAGGAGTTCATCGACCGCAGTACGGAAGAACGCTCTTATGCTTCCGCCATCAACGAGCGTACCCGGATCTTCGACTTTTCGGACGAGGCCCAGGTACGCCGCTATTACCGGAAACTGATCGAAGGGCGGGCAAAGGGAAAGCTCCGCGCATCCTACGCGCCGACGGAACTGGAAGACGCGGCGAACCTGCCGGAAGGCGAAGCCCGCGAACGGCTCCACGAGCTTTATGAAAAAACGCGCTATTCAAAAGAAGGCGCTGTCGAAGGCGACGCCCGGGAGATCCGGCGGCTGCGGTTCTGACCACTGACAGATCCGCTTACCGAAAAGCGATGAAACAAAAAAAAGCGCCGGGGCGTTCCCCCGGCGCTTTTTTGCGGCGCAGTCTGCACTGCAGTCTTCTTTTTTCAGCGCTTACTGCACGCTCACGAGCTGCAGGTAACGTTCGTTCTTTTTCTTCCGGTCGGCTTCGGAAGCACTGAAATAGTTCACGATATCCGCGATGATCTTATCCACGGTATAGTGATCCTCAAATTCCAGGTCGATCCGCCGGAACGCCAGGTACTCGTGCACGGATTCCACGTAGACCTCGATCCAGGCGATCGAAAGGCCGTTCCGTTCCACAGGGATGTTGTAGACGTGCAGATGCATCGGGAAAGCTTCCTTCGAGAGCCGCACGGCTTCCTGGAAGCGCTTCTCTTCGTTCTCGCGGTAGCGCACATAGTCGGGATCCGTATCGGAGACCGGCGGATGCGCCGGCATCTCCATCTCTTCCGTTTCCAGAAGCTCCGGCGCGTTTTCCAGCACCAGGTGCGCTTTCACGCCCATATAGGCGCGCCGGAAGCGGTCGTCTTCCTTCGAAAGCTCCTGTACGCCGTAGGTCTTTTCGATATAGCCGCGCAGCTGCGCCGGCGTATGCGGGTTCAGTACAAGCTCCCGCTCTTTTTCCCGCTGGACACGCCGGTTTTCGCGCGCCTGACGGCGGTAGCGTCCGTCCGAGCCGTAGCTTAAGGAGGCGCTCCCCATCACGTTCACATGGGCATTCTGCCTTTTTTTCCGAAACAGTTTCATGACTTACCTGCCAAAAAACCTGTCGACGCCGTCCGCCATGCCGACCGCGAGCTTCTGCTGGTAATTCGGATCGCTTAAGAGCCTGTCTTCATCCGGATTCGACATAAAGCCCATCTCCACGATCGTAACGGGGATCTGGCACCAGTTGATGCCCGTCATCGTATCGTCCTGCAGGACACAGATCCCCCGCGCGCCGGTGGCGGCACTCATCGTATTCAGCATCACGTTCGCCAGTGTATTGCTGCGGCTGACAAGGTCCGCGTTCATGTACGGGTTCGCCGGCGAGGGGGCGTAGTTCATGATGCCCTTGATCGAAGGATCATTGTGCGAGTTGCAGTGAACGCGGATAAAGCAGCCGGCGCCGGACTGGTTCGCGACCTGAGCGCGCTCTGCGTTGCTTAAGGGGCAGTCGTTCGTCGTGCGGATCATGACGACGCTGTAGCCGCGGCGCTGAAGCTCCGCCTGCAGTTTCAGGGAAACGTCGAGGTTGACCTGGTATTCGGTCGCGCCGGTCACACAGCCCGCGGTACCGGTCGTGAGCTTGGCCTTCATGACGGTCGAGCCCGGTCCGTTCGGTTCCATCTCGCTGATCCCGTGCTGCTGGTGTCCTGCGTCGATGCAGACCACGAGGCCGCTCGGGCTTTCAGAAGGCGCGACAGTCGGCGCCGCAGGTTCCGCGGTCGGCTCTTCACCGATCTTATAGGCCTCTGCAGGTTCGTTATAACCGTCTTCCGCTTTTTTCAGTACGGAGAGCGCCAGCGCAAGGGCGTCCTTTCCGCGGACGGTGTACTGCGCGGAAACATAGCCCTCGACCCCGCCGCTTTTGATCTTCAGCCAGTCGCCTTCATCCGCGGTCACGCTGCCGAAAGCATGGAGCGGCAGGCGGCCGATGACCTCGGACGCAGTGCTTTTATCCGCACGGATATTCAGACCGTTTTCCGCTTTCGCCAGGAAGATTCCTTCACCGTAAGTATCCGAAAGCAGCTTGCGCTCCGCGTCTTCCTCACTGGTTTCCGGCTCTTCTGTTGTGATTTCTTCCGTTGTCGACTCTTCCTCCGTCTCCGAAGAAGGTTCGCTTATTTTCTCGCTTTCCGTCTCAGACTCCGTCTCTTTTTCCGAAGTTGATGATTCTGTAGTTGTGATTTCTTCCGATCCGGAATCTGCTTCTTCTGTTTCGCTGCCGTTTTCCGCTTTTCCACAGGCTGCCGCCATGAAAAGGAGCAGCACCGCTATAAGGAGCACTCCGATCCGTTTCATCTCTTTTCTCATCTGTCTCCCCGGGCGGGCAAAAGGAGCCCGCCGTCTGTTGCTTTTTGATCCTGCCGCCGGGTTTTCCCGATCAATGGAAGCCCAGCGTCTTCAGATAATCGTAGCTCATCTTCAGCGACTCGAAAGGATCCCTGCGGCACTTGTCCTGTTCGACCAGCGCAAAGCGCACGCCGGCTGCGTCGCAGGCTTCGGTGATCGCCTTAAAATCG
>CADBQM010000170.1 GCA_902796795.1 uncultured Eubacteriales bacterium | reverse complement strand
CGGCCTGTTCCTTACCAATAAGAAGGACGAGGCTTATGTGACGTTTACGAACCTCAACCTCCTGATGATGCAGTTCCGGAAAACGGTACCGGCAAGACTCGCCGAACAGCTGGAGACGGAGTCCTCCTTCTGCTGTACGCACCTGGCTTCGTTGGCACTTGAGCGGAACGAAGACGCCGTCGCGGAGCAGCTCTTAAGATCGGCGGACCGGAACCGGCAGCCGTATTCCGGCATCGTCAAGCTCCACTATCTGTTAAAGAAAGGCGCGGAAGCGGAAGACCGGCATGAGCCGCTCACGGCTTCTTTCTACGAGCAGGCCCGGACGGAAGTGGAGACCCTGCGGCGGACCGTCGAGGACGCGAAAGGCTGGAATACGCCGATCGACAGGTACCTGGGCTATTGCATGCTCGAGCTGTTCTATCGCGGCAGCGGCTATGAACCGTACATTCGCCAGGATGAAGCGTACGCCCGCTACTGCAGGGAGATGGCCGATTCGATCCTGGCGTCGCAGAACGGGAACGCCCATCAGCAGATGCGGGCCGTGATCAACGCGGACGGCTCGATCAGCTGGATCGGGTAAGAAGATTTTTGAAACCGCAGAAGTGAAAAGAAAGGAAAGAAAGGAGCAGGACGTGATCGATCTCAACCACCCGCAGCTGGATCCGCAGCTGAACCGCTTAAGAAGGTCAAAAGACAGTATTTTAAACCGCTATGTAAAGGCCCCGGATCCCGATTTCGTGCAGCCGGAGCCGGATCCTGCCGATCCTTATCTGTTAACGAACCACGGCTTTTATGACGGCAGCATCGTGGACGAAAGGAACGTCACACGTCCTTATACCGTCTACGTACCGACCACGATGAAGACTTCCGGCAGCATGATGCTCGTCTTCCTGCCTTCCCGGACCGCCGCGCGGGATTTCATCACCGACGACTGGGTCCGGATCCTGGAAGAAAGAGAGACTTCCGCCTACTTCTACGAAGCGCCGGAAGGCTGGGACGATGAAGATCCGGGCATGGAGCTCGACGGTGCATCAAAGATGCTGGCGGAGATGCGTTCGATGCAGCTTTTTGCGGCGAACGCGCCTTCCGTCTACGCACTCGGCTTCGGCGACGGCGCGAAGACCTCGGCGGTCTTTGCCATGACCCACTGTGCCGTGCTCGCGGGATGGGCGGCATGGGGCGACTGCCGGCTGGATCCTGCGCTGGTCAGGTGGATCGGCGACAGCCCTTCGGACTGTGATACGCACATCATGAAAAACAGCGCAAAGCTGCCGGCGTTCATCATTGACGGCGAAGGCGGGCACATCCTGGTCGACTACTTCAGGAAAGCCTGCCATACCGCGGACGAAGGTTTGGAGAACCGCTTTGCTTACGTCTACCGTCAGGCGCCGAAGCCCGGTGAGTTCTATCTGAACGATCCCGTGATCTCCGAAGTCTGGTACGGGATCCCGGAGAAGATCGCCGCGGCCGGAAAAACGGCGGTCATCGAGCAGATGGTGCGCTTCGTGACAGGCTACCGCCGCTGGGCGGGAGAGGGGAATCCCTACCTCCGCCGCGCGGAAACGCCCGCGAGCATGGGCTTCAAAGAGTACCGGAAGGAGATCGACGGCCTTCAGCGCCTGTGGTACGTTTTCGAGCCGACGGTCTATAAACAGCAGCGCTTTGATAAATATCCGCTGGTGATCGGAATCCACGGCTTCAGCTGCTCCGGTCCGTTCTTCGCAGAGAATTCCGGCTGGAGCATGATCGCCGAGGAAAGGGGCTTTTTTGCGGTCTTCCCGATGGCCTATCCCTTCCGCCGCACACAGACGGAAGCCACACGGCGGGGACCCTTCGGCGGCAATATCGCCTACTGCCCGGTCTGGAACAGTTCGATGGAACCGGATCCCGCGGGACCGGACGAAGTGAGCTTCTTCCGCCAGATGGTCGCGGACCTTGTCGCGCGCTATCCGATCGATCCGGAGCGGATCTACGTTTCCGGCCATTCCAACGGCTCACAGATGACGCAGCTTTTGATGCGGAAGAGCCCGGAGCTCTTTGCCGGCTTCAACCCGGTCGGCGGCATCGAGCGCAGCCCGAGCGGCGAAGCGGTGCCGGAACCGGATGACGTGGTCCGGCCCGTCTGGTACGTGCTCGGCGAGTTCGACGGCGCGGGCATGTATCTCACCGGTTATACGGAGGCGGTGTTCAAAGAGCTCTGCAGGACCGACCGCTGCGATTTTGAGCACCGGAAGAGCTACGTTTCCGGCATCCATCACGTGACGGTCGCGAAGAACGCCGCGGGCGATCCGCTGGTGCGCTTTTCGGGACTCAAGAACTATCCGCACAGCTTCTCTCCGGAGCTTTCGCTGATGGTCTGGGATGATTTCTTCGCGAAACTGAAGCGCAGACCGGACGGTTCGGTCGAGTGGCTGGCATAAACACGGCAATGGCGAGTGAATCCTGGAGAGAGGCCTACCACGGTCTGCTTGTAGCCGTGAAAGAGCGCGGGTTCCCCGAAGAATTCGGGAAGCTGATCGCAAGGAACCTGGGCTCGGAAAAGATGATGCGCCGGATGACGGGGTATCTTAAGGCGGCGAAGCCGCGCTCGATGGAGGAAACGGCGGACGAGATGCTGGCGATCCTGAGCGACCGGGACCGCTGGATCGAGAAGAAGGAACTGGAGCGTACCAACGCTAAGTATAATGCGTATCTGGACACGCGGGATGATGACGGACCGGAAGCCGCTTTCGACGAGGACGATGATGAAGAAAGCGACCCGTCCCCGCTTGCCCGGAAGTAAAACAAAGGAGAAAAATGATGAAACGTCTGCTTGCGGTATTGATCGCGGCCCTGATGGTACTTTCGCTGACGGCCTGCGGCAAAGGGAATGATTCCGGCAATAACGGCGGCAATTCCGGCGGAAATGCCTCCGGCCAGGAAGGAAAAGAGGACAAAGGCACGGAAAACAAGGAATCCGGCAGCAAAGACCAGGGCGGTGAGACCGCGGCGGTCATGACCCCCGGCACGCTGAATGATGTGAACCTGAAGGACGGGAAAGAACCGGTCCTCAAGGGACTCCGCCTTGTGGGCAACCGGGCCGGCAGCGGCATTGACACAGAAGGCGGTATCAACAATAAGCCGGCCTCGAAGGAAGGCATCCGCTGCATTTTCGAACTGAATGAATGGGTCGAGGTCTATCCGGACATCGATAAGAAAGCGGGGCTCACCGTTTATATCCGCACGCATCAGGAAGACCAGGGCGCCTACGAAAAGATGAGCG
>CADBQM010000169.1 GCA_902796795.1 uncultured Eubacteriales bacterium | reverse complement strand
TTGGCGATACAAGCACGCAAGTGCGCAGGGGAGCCTTAGTACCGCTGGGGAACCGCGGATGGGCGGGAGCCGGACTCCGAAGCAGGGCCATCACGAGAGCAGCGCCCGGCCGGGCGGTCAACCGGCGGCCGGCGAACGCAGGATGCTTTGTCAAGGAGGCGCTAAAATCGCGCCGACGGACAAACATCCGAGCGAGCGAAAGGCCGCAGCAAAAGAAGACCATCACGAGCGCAGCACCCGGTAAGAAGCAACCGGCGGCGGGGCGAACCAAAGGACGCCGGCATGAGAAAGGGAAAAACGGAAAGATCCGTTGACCATAGATATATAGAGATAACTTGGGAGGAAAACAAAAATGGCAGTGAAGTTAAGGCTGAAGAGAATGGGCAAGAAAAAGAATCCTGTGTACCGTGTCGTTGTAGCGGACGCACGTTCCCCGCGCGACGGCAGATTCATCGAAGAGATCGGTACCTACGATCCGAATCAGGAGCCTTCATTCGTCAAGATCGATGCAGAAGCAGCAAAGAAGTGGATCGCGAACGGTGCAAAGCCGACCGATACCGTTGCAAGACTGCTGAAGGAAGCGGGGATCGAAAACTGAACTTGCCGTTCTAAGCAGGAGGTCTTATGAGAGAACTGGTTGAAACGATCGCCAAGGCGCTCGTCGACACACCGTCAGAGGTCGTCGTGACCGAACAGGAGAACGAAAAAGGGATCCTGCTGACGTTAAAAGTGGCCCCCTCGGACATCGGCAAGGTCATCGGGAAGCAGGGAAAGGTCGCGAACGCGATCCGATCCGTTGTGAAGGCTGCCGGCATCCGCAAGGGCGTGCATGTCATGGTAGACATCGAGTAAAAGCAGGGAATGGCAGGGAAGTCAGTTCCCTGCTTCACTGTATTTTAAGGCGGCAGGAATGATCGAATTTCTTCGGATCGGGGTCGTCACTTCGCCGCACGGGATCCGGGGCGAAGTGAAGGTCTACGTAACGACGGACGATATCAGCCGTTTCCGGACGGTCAAAAACATCATACTGTCAAAAGACGGCGCCCGTAGGGAGGCCGTGATCGAGCATGCGCGTCCGTTTAAGGACATGATGATCGTGAAGCTTTCCGGCGTCCCCGACCGGAACGCGGCGGAACTCCTCCGGAATGCGGAGCTTCTGATCCACCGCAGCCAGTCGGCGCCGCTTGCCGAAAACGAGTTCTTTATCGGCGACCTCATCGGTATGGAGGTCGTCACGGAGGACGGCAGCGTGGTCGGGGAACTGACAGACGTTTTAAAGACCGGCGCGAACGACGTTTATGAAGTCCGGACGACGGACGGCGGGAGCCTGCTCCTGCCGAAGATCCCGGACTGTATCATAAAAGGGGATCTTGAGAAGAATCAGCTCACGGTCCGTATTCCGGAGGGACTTTAACAGATGCGTTTTCACGTGATGACGCTCTTTCCGGAGCTGATCGAAGCATACGTTTCTTCCGGCATCATCGGAAGGGCGAGAAAAGGCGGGCTCATCGAAGTGGAGGCCGTCAATTTCCGCAGCTTTTCGAAGGATAAGCACGGCCATGTGGACGATTACCCCTACGGCGGCGGCGCCGGGATGCTTTTAAAAGCGGAGCCGGTCGTCGACTGTTTCCGCCACATCGCTGCTGCGCTTGAAAAACCGCCGCGCGTGATCTATATGAGTCCCCAGGGGAAGCCCTTTACGCAGGAAATGGCGAAGGCACTTGCAAAGGAGGAGGACCTGGTGCTCCTCTGCGGGCACTATGAAGGCCTGGATGAGCGTGCGCTTGAGATCCTTGAGGCGGAGGAAGTCTCTTGCGGGGATTATGTGCTGACCGGCGGGGAACTGCCGGCGCTCATCGTGATCGACGCCGTATCCCGGATGATCCCGGGCGTCCTCGCGGAGAATTCCGCGGAGGAAGAAAGCTTTTACGCGGGACTCCTTGAGTATCCGCAGTATACGCGGCCGGAAGTCTACGAAGGCTTAAGCGTCCCGGAAGTGCTGCTTTCGGGACATCATGAAAACGTGGAGAAATGGCGGCGGGAACAGTCGATCCGGCGGACGCTTGAAAAGCGGCCGGACCTGATCGAAAGCGCCCGCAGAGCCTTTTCAAAAGAAGATCTGAAGCTGCTGAAAAAGCTGCTGAAAGAAGGAGAGGACGCATGATCCCTTACGGCAGGAACGGAAGGGTCAGCGGGCTGTATCTTGCGGAAAAACTGCTGCAGGACCGGCGTGTGCCGCTCTCCGGAGATGATCTCGTCACAACAGAAAAGGGAAACGAACTGAAGCGTCTTCCCCGTGCGGCGGAAGCCACAGGCGTCCGGGATCCGGAGGCGGACGAAGCCCTGCCGTATCTTACGGACCAGCTGCTCCTCCTTCTGTATTTTGCGGAAGAAGACCCGGCGCTCGTCATCCGGATGACTGCGGAAAAAGACGCCGCGGAATATGCCGGCACGGAAGAGAACGGAAAAGATGCGGTATGCCGCGGCATGCGCTGCCTTATTTTCCTTGCGGACGGAACGCTTCAGTTCACGCCGGTTTCCGGCCGGCTTTTTGTCCGCATGTCGGACCGCCTTTCCCGTACGGAAGGAGCGGAGGACTTTGTCCGTGCGCTGATCGCCTGTCTTTCGCGTTTCGCGGATGAAGAAATGCCGGAGACGGTCTTCATGGCCGGGAAACAGCCGGAGCCTGTCTCTCAGGAGGCAGCGGCGGAACAGCGCCCGGAACTTCCGCCGTCCCGGCGGGAAACGCTGGATTCCCTGAACCGGCTTTTCGGCTCACTGAACGAGCGGACGGAAGAAGCGCATGAGAATGCTTCGGAGGCGCTTCGGTTCACGGAAGGACGGCGTTTCACGGGACCGGATTACAGTTTCCGGATCCCGGACGGGTTTACGCTTGTCGAGCACGCGGACGGTTATCCCTTCATCCTCTGGAAGCCCAATCCGGAGAATCCCGGAGAGTGGGAGGCTTCTTCGCTGCTTCTGATGCCCGCGGACACTGTCCGGGCGGAGAAGACCGCGAAAAAACAGCTTTTCTTCCGGGAGGACGGTTCTTCCGCCGTGTTTTTATTTGAACTGCCATCCGGCACGCGCATCCGGCGCTTCCGCCTGGAGATCCGGGCATATACTGCGGAGAAGAAGGAAGCGTTCTTCCGTACCGCGGTGCGTTTGTTTGAACGATTCGAAGCCAGGGAGGATTAACCATGCAGAGAGTCAAGGTCAGTACGCTGGCCAGAAAAATGGAACTGGACAATCTGACGGTCCTGCTGGATCTGGACGACCGCTTTATTACGGTCCCGGATATCAACCGGCCCGGCATGCAGCTTGCCGATTTCTGGGATTACTACGACACGGCGCGCATCCAGATCTTCGGCCTTGTGGAATATACATATCTTGAGCAGCTGAACGACACGGAGAAGAAGGCGGAGATCTACCGCCGCTTCCTTCAGAAGGAGCTGCCCTGTGTGATCTTTGCGAGGGACCTCCGTCCGGATAAGGCGTTCCTGGAGATCGCCGAAGAAAACGGCATCCCGGTCCTCCAGACGGAGAAGAGCACTTCCATTATCACGGCAGAAGTCATCCGCTGGCTGCATGTGCAGCTGGCGCCGGAGATCTCCATACACGGCGTGCTCGTCGACGTTTACGGCGAGGGCGTGCTGATCACGGGCGAGAGCGGGATCGGCAAGTCCGAGGCGGCGATCGAACTGATCAAGCGCGGCCACCGGCTGATCTCCGACGATATCGTCGTGATCAAGCGTGTGTCCGACGATACGCTCGTCGGCAGCGCACCGGAGATCACGCGGCATTTCATCGAACTGCGCGGCATCGGGATCATCGACGTCAAGACGCTGTTCGGCGTGGAGGCCGTCAAGAATACCCAGACGATCGACCTCGTGATCCAGCTGGAAGACTGGAACAAGGAAACAGAATACGACCGGATGGGGATGGAAGACCAGTATACCGAATATCTCGGCAACAAGATCGTCTGCCATCACCTGCCCGTGCGCCCCGGCAGGAACCTCGCGATCATCGTGGAGGCGGCCGCGGTCAATCACCGGCAGAAAAAGATGGGCTACAACGCCGCGCATGAGCTCTACAAGCGCGTGCAGGACAATCTGAACAAGAGAGGAATGGAAGACGTCGATGATTTCTTCTATTGAGCTTTCCACTCTTTCCGGGGGAACGCTTAAGAAAAACGTGCCCCTCCATACGATGACGACCTTCAAGACCGGCGGCCCGGCGGATTATTTCGTGACGCCGGAAACGGAGGAAAGCCTCGCCCGGCTGGTCCGGCGCCTTAAGGAGACGGAAACACCGTATTTCGTGCTCGGGCGCGGCAGCAATGTACTCGTGAGCGACGCGGGGTACCGCGGCGTCGTCATTTCCCTCCGTCCGCATTTTTCCTCCCTCGCGCAGGAAGGAGAGCGGATCATGGCGGGCAGCGGCGTGATGCTCCATGAACTTGCCGGAATGGCGGCAAACGCAGGCCTTTCCGGTCTCGAATTCGCCGCGGGGATCCCGGGGACGGTCGGCGGCGCGATCCGCATGAATGCCGGCGCCTATGACGGGGAAATGAAGCAGGTCGTCGTTTCGGCCAGGGTACTTTCCGCGGACGGGGAGATCCGTA
>CADBQM010000168.1 GCA_902796795.1 uncultured Eubacteriales bacterium | reverse complement strand
AACGTCGGTGTCGATGAACACCGGCACTTCCAACGCCATCCGAAACGCGCCGAGCAGGTCGTACTCCGGCCAGCCGGGCTTCGGCGTCCGGCGGATATGGCCGTAGGTCGGGGAGCCCTGCTTCAGGTCCACCGGCCCGAAGGAACCGATCCCGAGCGCGGCAACGCCTGCCGCCTGATAAAAGCGGATCAGTTCGGGCAGGGTCTCGTTCGGAGACCTGGTCGGAATGCTGATCCGGTCCAGGATCTTTCCGTCTTCTGTAAGGATGGCCGCGACCATCTTGGTCCCGCCGGCCTCCAGCGCGCCGATCTTTTTCATGGATACTGTGTGATTCCTTTCCGGCGGCGGCTGCGTCAAAGTGTGTCAGTTGAATGATGCGGCCGCCGCTTCAATGTGCAAATGAATCTCTGCAGCTGCTTACTGGGTGTCGTGCTTCTCCTGCAGCCAGGCAAAGGCATAGGGCTGCAGCCGGACGAGCGAATTCACCGTGCTGGTCTTCCCGCTCACGAGGTTCACGTAGGTGCCCGGGTCGTGGAGGGAGAAGATCTGCTCTTCCGCGCTGAAGTTGTACAGGCCATAGAGCTTCTGCCCTTCTTTATAGCGGCCGATGCCGATCACGTGGTCGTTGTCGGTGCTGACGGTCCAGACGTCCGCGTCGCTGTCAAAGGCGTGGAAGAGTTTCCGGAGCTTCAGGAGCTCATGCGGCAGCGGACGCTCGCGGGTGATCCCGCTCACTTCAAGCAGCAGTGCCTGCATGAGCAGCAGTTTTTCTTCCTGCATCTTCTCGCCGAGCAGCTCGGGGAGCGTCCCTTCGATGCGGGAGGTTCCGCTCTTCCGGTCTTTCACGAGACGGCCGCCCGCCGGGCTCTTTTTGAATTTGCCGCTGTAATAGCGGTTGAGGAATTCGCGGTGGCTCTCCTCGTCCATCTTGAGGATGCCCAGGTAATCGTAATCCAGCGTCCAGACGACGCCGCCTTCGGTACTGAGATCACGAAGCTTGAGCTGGGTGCGCGGAAGTCCCTGCGTGCGGTTGACTTCGTGCGCAAGCAGGCGGGTATCCGCCGTCGCGAAGGTGTGCAGCAGCAGCGGAAGGAAGGTCGTGTCCGCCATCAGATGCAGCTCCGGCCGCTCGCTGCTGCCGTAGTAAGGCGCCGCGGCGTCCGGTCCGCCCGGGACAGTGCCGGCAAGCAGGACCGAAGGGCATACCGTGTCCGTGATGATACGGAACAGCCGCAGGGCCCGGTGCAGCTTCTGCTGATGCTGCCACTCGGTGCCAGGCAGGCAGAAGAGCCGGCTAAGGCCGCCGAGCAGGATGACCTCCGCGCCGCCGTCCGCGATCTCAAGAATGGCTTTCGCTTCCGCAAGGAACTCCTCCGCCTTTTCGAGCGAAGAAGTGAAACTGTAGGGAACAAAGCGCTCGCTTTCTTCCGCAAGGCGGACCTCCGGACCGGTGCGCCGGTACCATTCGGGGTTGTCGAGCGCGTTCCGGTCCCGGCGCCGAAGCGCAGCGGACCGTCCCTGATAGGCGCTCTTCAGTAAAGCCTGCAGTTCCTGAAAACGTGCGTCCTCTCCGGGATACAGTTCGCCGAAGAGAAAGCGGAACTCGCTGATGAATCTGTCCGTACGGACGCTGAATTCGTTTGTCATTTTACTCTCCTTTTCGGGGATCCTGTGCGCAGGCGGGCTGCAGCAGTGCTCCCGCGCTGCGGCGGTTTTTTGCCCCCGCCCTGCGGCGGGGCCGCTGATAAGTACCGCGCCGGAGCTTTTCGCTTGCTTCGGCGCGGCGCATGATCACTTATACTTCTTCTACGAGGATCTGGTAAGCCTGGTAATCCTGGCGGTACATCGGGATATAGATCCCGCCGGTCATCAGGGTCTCGCCGCGGAGCACCGTTTCGCCGTTAAAGAGCGGATCGGGCTTCAGGAAACGGCGGAAGCGCCTGCGCGGATCATTCTCGCCCATGTACTCCTCGATGAGCGTCAGCCGGTAGGAGGCATCCGCCTTCAGGCCCTTCAGCGTCACGAAGGTCGGGACGTGGTTCGCCTTGACCTGGTGGTAGACCGCGTTCACGACGGCCTTCGTACCGTCCGCTGCCGCCTGCTCCCATACCGTGCAGCTGTCGGAATACGGGGTCTTCAGCCGGTAGTAATTGCCATACTGCAGCACCGGATAAAGTTCCTTGAATACGCAGATCTGGCGCTTGATCTCTTCTTTTTCGTCCTCCGAAAGCTTCGTCGGATCGAGTTCGTAGCCGAAGGTGCCGGACATTGCCGTCACGCCGCGGGTCGGAAGCGGGGTCACGCGGCCGACCTGGTGGTTCGGGACCGCGGAGACGTGCGCGCCCATGGTGTTCACCGGATAGATGAAGGAACTGCCGTACTGGATGTACAGCCGCTCGATCGCGTCGGTATTGTCCGAGCACCAGATCTGCGGCGTATAGTACAGCATGCCGGTGTCAAAACGTCCGCCGCCGCCCGAGCAGCCCTCGATGAGCAGGTTCGGGAAACGTGTGAGCAGCGTCTCCAGCACACGGTAGGTGCCGAGCGTGAAGCGGTGTGCCATCTCGCCCTGGCGCTCTCTCGGGAGCGCGTGCGAATATTTATCGCAGAGGTTGCGGTTGTAGTCCCATTTGACGTAGGAGATCGGCGCGTTGCCGAGGATATCGGACATCCGCTCGATCAGGTAGTCCTGCACCGCCGGGTTCGCCATATCGACGAGCAGCTCGTTCCGGGAAAGATCCGGGAGCCTGCCGGGGATCTCGACCGCCCAGTCGGGATGCGCACGGTAAAGGTCGGAGTCCACGGAGATCGCTTCCGGCTCAAACCAGAGGCCGAACTTCATGCCGAGCGCGTTCACACGCTCGCCGAGCTCCTTCATCGTACAGCCAAGTTTCTTTTCGTTGGTGAACCAGTCGCCGAGGCCGGAATTGTCGTCATCCCGTTTGCCGAACCAGCCGTCGTCCAGGACAAAGAGCTCCACGCCCATCTTCTTCGCTTCGGAAGCGATGGCCACGAGCTTGTCACCGTCAAAGTTAAAGTAGGTGCCTTCCCAGTTGTTGATGAGCACCGGCCGCCGCTGGTCGCGGTGCGGTCCGCGGACGATGTGCTTGCGGATAAACGCATGGAAGTTGTTGGAGAGCCGGCCGATGCCGCGGCCGGAGTAGCTCATCAGCACTTCCGGCGTATAGAAATCCCGGCCGGGCTCAAGGGTCCAGGCAAAGTCGTCCGGATGGATCCCCAGGAGCACGCGGGTCTGGTCCGCCTGGTCTTTTTCGATCTCCAGCAGGAATTCGCCGCTGTAGACAAAGGTCAGGCCGTAGGCGCTGCCGCTCTCTTCCGTCGCGTGGCGGTCGCAGAGGATCAGCGAAGGATTGTAGTGCGAGCTCGAAGAGCCGCGGACCGAGCCGATCGACGTCACGCCGTGCGGCAGTTT
>CADBQM010000167.1 GCA_902796795.1 uncultured Eubacteriales bacterium | reverse complement strand
GAGTGGGAGACCGAAGCCCTTACGAGGACGCTCCTCAAGTCGAAAGAACTCACGGAAGGCAGTTTTGTCCTTCGTGTACGGGCAAAGTAATATCAGGATCACGCCCCGTGCCGGAAGGTGCGGGGCCTTTTTTATGAAAAAGAAGGCGGCAGGGAAAACATGGAAGAGAGGATCGTATCACCGCTCCTTTTCGGGAGCAATCTGGAGCACACACGGGCAGACGTGATCGGCGGTATTTCGGCGGAGATGCTGAAGAACCGCAAATTCGTCGGGAAACCGGGCAGTGTGGAGCGCGGCTGTGCGGCGGGCTGGCATCCGATCGGGGAGAAAACGTATCTTGCTTTTGGAGAACCGTATACGCGTCACGGCGAAGGCTACCGCATGAAGCGGCGGCTGGAGACGAACGCGCAGGAGATCACGAACCGGGACCCCGGCGAAAAAGCCGGGATCGCGCAGGAAGGCCTGTATGTTAATGGCGGGAAGACGTATCTTTTCACTGCCGCTGTAAGGAGCTTCGGACCCGGCGCGCTGACGGTCCTCTTGAAAGACGGCAGCGGCCGTGTGCTTGCGGAAGACACGTTTCCTTTTGCGGAGACCGTGAGCGGCGATACGATCGTGAACGGCCATTTCAGCTATGCCGAATATGCGCCGGCAGACGATTTCCGGGAGTATACGCTGGAACTTTCGCCCGATGAAAGCTGTGACAATGCACGGCTGGAGATCTTCTTCTCAGAGGAAGGCTGCGTTTCCCTCGGCGCCGTTTCCCTGATGCCGAAGGACAATTTCCACGGCATGCGGCGGGACGTTATCGGGCTCATGAAGGAGATGGGGATCTCGATCCTCCGTTGGCCCGGCGGCAACTTTGCTGGGGAGTACCACTGGAAGGACGGCCTGCTGCCGCGAAACATGCGCGCGCCGTTCGAAAGCTATATGGGCCTGGAGACCCAGCCGAATTCCATGGGCTACGACATGCATGAGATCAATACGGACGATTTTCTGGCACTCTGCGCGGAGATCGGCGCCGAGCCCTTTATTACGGTCAATCCCGCCTGGAATACGGCGGAGGAAAGTGCTGAATGGGTGAAGTATGTCGGCGGACGTGCCCGGTACTGGTCGCTCGGGAATGAGTTCGGCTACGGACACATGGAGGGCGACAATACGGCGGCCGGCTACGCAGCCGTCGTACGAAAGCATGCGGAGGCGATGAAGGCGGTCGATCCGGAGATCATCCTCTGTTCCTCCGGTCCCTATCCGGATCCGGAATGGGCAGAACATGCCGCGAAGCCGCTGGCGGACCTCGCTCCGTTCGTATCGCTGCACAACTATCTGCCCTTCCCCCGCTACCGCGAAAGAAAAGCGGAGAAGGCGGAATACGAGCGCTGCATCGATAATATCTACACTGTGAACCGGGAAAAGGCGCGTGCCATGCGCGCGCTGCTGAACGCGAACGGCCTGGACGGTCTTCGGATCTCCTTTGACGAATGGAATACCTGGTATGCCTGGTACCGGCCGGAAAGCGTGACGGACGGGATCTTTGCAGCGGTCCAATTGCATATGATGATCGGCTGCACGGAGGAATTCGGGATCGGGATCGGCTGCCACTTTGAGACCGTAAACGAAGGCGCGATCCTGGTAAGACCGGACCGCGCCTGGCTCACGCCGATGGGGCAGATGATCGCGATGATGAAAAAGCACGCAGGCGGCGTGCTGAAGATCGCAGAAAAAGACGTGGCAGCGACCGTGAAAGAAGGTGTTCTGACGGTCACCCTCGTCAATCCGTCTTACGACGAAGAAGAGAAATATCGGCTGCCGTTTGGCGGAGAGATCCTGGAGAGGGTTCTGTACACTTCGGAGGAAGTAACGCCGCCGTCCAGCTTTACCGTGACGGATGAATTTAAGCTGGCTGCTGTTAACGGGGAGATCAGGATCGTACTCCCGCCGCACAGTGCGGCACTCATCCGGATCCGCTGATCATAAAACGCAGAATCTGCCGAATTTGTATTTACAATATATATACAAATAATATCATATAATTGACAAACGATGCGTGATAGTATATATTGTAGGTGCGGACAGAAAGGAGGAAACTGCGATGGCTCAGACAATGGTCAATTTTCGAATGGATGATGAATTGAAAAAGAACATGGAAGACACCTGCAGGGAGATGGGGCTGACACTGACAGCTGCCTTTACACTGTTTGCTGTGAAGGTGACAAAAGAGCGCCGGATCCCGTTTGAGATCACGGCAGACCCGTTCTATTCTGAGCAGAACATCAGTTATTTGGAGCAGAAGATGAGAGGATATAAGGAGGGCACTCTTAAAGTCGCAGAGCGCGGGATCATCGAGGATTACTGATGCAGCGGCGCGTACTACAGTGGGACGTCGATGCCTGGGAAGACTATTTGTATTGGATCTCAAGTGATAAGCAGATACTGAAGCGCATCAATCTTCTGATAAAAGATATGCTGCGTGATCCTTTTGACGGTATCGGAAAACCGGAACCACTGAAAGGAAATCTCACGGGCTTTTGGAGCCGTCGTATTGACGAAGTGAATAGAATCGTATATGCGGCAACAAAGGATACGATCACTATCATTGCCTGTCGAAATCATTATAATTAAGCAGAATAAGGAATACCGGCTGAATCTCAGGATTTCAGCCGGTATTTCTTATTCTTCCCCGTACCGTCGGTTACGACGATCTCTTCTTTCAGAAGCGCTGCGAGGAGCTCGTTGGTGCGGGATACGCTGATATTCAGGTGCTTTGCGATCCCGGAAGCGCTGGCTACAGTTTGATCGGTAAGGAAGAGGATGATGTCGTTCTTCTGCCGCTCTTTGACCCGCGGGTCGTCGCTCTTTTGCCGGGACAGACCGGCGCTCCGCTTTTTTGATGCCGGATCAGCGACCTTTTCAAAGGAGAGCGAAAGCGTCGTCCGGTCCGGATGCAGGCTTTCTGAAAT
>CADBQM010000166.1 GCA_902796795.1 uncultured Eubacteriales bacterium | reverse complement strand
TGCGTAGCAGTCATGGAAGGCGGCCAGCCGGTCGTCATTACAAATATGGAAGGCAGCCGCACCACACCGTCGGTCGTGGCGTTCACGAAGAACGGCGAGCGTCTCGTCGGCGAAGCGGCAAAGCGTCAGGCAGTCACGAACTCCGACCGCACGATCTCTTCGATCAAGCGTCATATGGGCACGGATTACAAGGCTTACATCGACGGCAAGGCCTATACGCCTCAGGAGATCTCCGCGATGATCCTTCAGAAGCTGAAGGCCGATGCGGAGAACTATCTCGGCGAGAAGGTAACGGAAGCGGTCATCACGGTCCCCGCGTACTTCAACGACGCACAGCGTCAGGCGACCAAGGACGCCGGCCGTATCGCCGGCCTGGACGTCAAGCGTATCATCAACGAGCCGACGGCCGCGGCGCTGGCTTACGGCCTCGACAATGAGAAAGACCAGAAGATCATGGTCTACGACCTTGGCGGCGGCACCTTCGATGTCTCCATCATCGAGATCGGCGACGGCGTTATCGAAGTGCTTGCAACGAACGGCGATACCCACCTCGGCGGTGACGACTTCGACGAAAAGATCACCCAGTGGATGATCAGTGAGTTCCGCCGGACGGAAGGCGTGGACCTTTCGAACGACAAGATGGCGCTGCAGCGTCTGAAGGAAGCGGCGGAGAAGGCAAAGAAAGAGCTTTCCACCGCAACGACCACGAACATCAACCTGCCGTTCATCACGGCGACGAACGAAGGCCCCAAGCACCTGGATATGAACCTGACCCGTGCGAAGTTCGACGAGCTCACACACGACCTCATCGAGCGTACGACGATCCCGGTCCAGAACGCGCTGCGTGACGCGGGCGTGACGGCAGCGGAACTGGATAAGGTTCTGCTCGTCGGCGGTTCGACCCGTATGATCTCTGCGCAGGACAAGGTCCGCGCGCTGACCGGCAAAGAGCCCAGCAAGACCCTGAACCCCGACGAATGCGTAGCACTCGGCGCTTCGATCCAGGGCGGCAAGCTTTCCGGTGATGCCGGCGCTTCCGACATCCTGCTGCTCGACGTAACGCCGCTGACGCTTTCGATCGAGACCATGGGCGGCATCGCGACCCATCTGATCGAGCGGAATACCACCATCCCGACAAAGAAGAGCCAGATCTTCTCGACGGCGGCGGACAACCAGACCGCGGTGGACATCAACGTCGTACAGGGCGAGCGTCAGTTCGCGCGCGACAACAAGTCCCTCGGCCAGTTCCGCCTGGACGGCATCCTGCCGGCACGCCGCGGCGTACCGCAGATCGAGGTGACCTTCGATATCGACGCGAACGGCATCGTGAACGTCAGTGCGCGTGACCTCGGTACCGGCAAGGAACAGCACATTACGATCACGGCAGGTTCCAATATGTCGGATTCCGATATCGAAAAGGCCGTCCGTGAAGCTGCTGAATTCGAGGCACAGGATAAGGCAAGGAAGGAAGGCGTTGACGCCCGCAACGATGCGGACAGCATGGTCTTCCAGACCCGCCAGGCAATGAACGAAGTCGGCGACCAGCTGGATCCGCAGCTGAAGGCGCAGGTCGAAAACGACCTGAAGGCGCTGGAAGACGCCGTGAACGCGACCGACCCGAACAACGTCACGCCGGAACAGACCGAAGACCTCAAGGCAAAGCGCGAAACGCTGATGAACTCCGCGAACCAGCTGTTCCAGAAGGTCTATGAAAAAGCCCAGCAGGCACAGCAGGGTGCCGGCGCAGGCCCGGATATGAGCCAGTTTACCGGCAATGCAGGCGCGGGTGCCGGCCCGCAGGATAACGGCGGACGCAATGACGACGTTGTGGACGGCGATTACAGAGAAGTATAATAAACAAAACGAACGCGGCCGCTGTAAATGCGGCCGCGTAAGCAGGATATCATGGCAGAAGAAAAAAGAGATTATTACGAGGTGCTCGGCGTTGATAAGAACGCAGACGACGCCGCACTGAAAAAGGCGTACCGGGTACTCGCAAAAAAATATCATCCGGACACCAATCCGGGCGACAAGGAAGCCGAGGCCAAATTCAAAGAGGCCTCGGAAGCCTATGCGGTGCTTTCCGATCCGGAAAAACGCCGTCAGTATGACCAGTTCGGCCATGCGGCGTTCCAGGACGGCGCGGGCGGCTTCGGCGGTTACGATTTCAGCCATGGCTTCGGTGATATGAGCGATCTCTTCGGGGACCTGTTCGGCGATCTTTTCAGCGGCGGTTCCCGTTCCTTCCGGCGCGGCGGGGCAGCGACGTCCGGACCGATGAAGGGCGCAAATGTGCGTACTTCCGTCAGGATCAGTTTCGATGAAGCCGTCAAGGGCTGCGAAAAGAACCTGACGCTGAACCTGAAAGAGATCTGCCCGGTCTGCAGCGGCAGCCGCGCAAAGCCCGGGACGGCAAAAGAGACCTGTAAGAAATGCGGCGGTACCGGCCAGGTGACCTATACCCAGCAGTCGTTCTTTGGTATGGTAAGGAACGTCCAGGACTGCCCGGACTGCGGCGGTACCGGCGAGATCATCCGCGAAAAATGTACGAACTGCCGGGGCGAGGGCTATATCAGCGAACGGAAGACGATCGCTGTTTCTCTTCCTGCCGGCATCGACGACGGACAGATCTATAGGATCGCCGGCAAGGGCGAACCGGGCGTGAACGGCGGCCCGCGCGGCGACCTCCTGGTGGAAGTCATCGTCGCGAGAAGCAATCATTTTGAACGGGACGGCATGGACGTCTATACGGAGGAAGTCATTTCCTTCCCGACAGCGGCGCTCGGCGGCCCGATCGTCGTTCGTACCGTAGACGGACAGGTGGAATACGACGTGAAGCCCGGAACGCAGAGCGGCACGCGTGTGCGGCTGCGCGGCAAGGGTATCCCGAACGTCAGGAACGCGTCGCAGCGCGGCGACCATTATATCATCCTGACGGTCAAAACGCCGGAGAACCTGACCCAGAAGCAGAAGGAAGCGCTGAACGCCTACGCGGAAGCCATGGGCGAAAACCGCACCGGAAAGAAAAAAGGCCTGTTCAACAAATAAGGGCAGGAAAACAGCATATGGACGGCGGGAGCCCGGCTCCCGCCTTTTTTCTGACAAGGGAGTTTGCAATGGGAAGACTTGTGGCGATCGGCGGCGGCGATTACGAAGAAAACGACGCGATCGTGCGGGAGATCGTCCGCTTAAGCGGAAAAGAACGGCCGAACGGGCTTTTTATCGGGACCGCGCTCCAGGATTCCACGAATCCGCTGACGAGCTTTAAGAAATCGCTGAAACGGGTCGCGCCGGGATCGGTCGTCAAAAAGCTCTCGATCATCCGCTCCTCCTATACGGAAGAGGAGATCGACGCGCTGTTTGACTTTGCGGATATCATCTTCTGCGGCGGCGGCAATACGAAATATATGCTCGATGAATGGGAGAAAGCCGGCCTCATCCCGCGGCTTCTTAACGCTTTCCGGCAGGATACGGCGGTGCTTGCCGGCGTATCCGCGGGTGCGCTCTGCTGGTTTGAAAAAGGCTATACGGACAGCGAGATGTTCAGCGGGGAAGAGCAGTGGGCTTTTGAGGTCATCCGCCCGAAAACGGCGCTTTTTCCTTATATGATGAGCCCGCATTACGATAATGAGATCCGTGCCGGTTTTGATGATGAAGTAGCGAAACAGCCGCCGGAGGACTGCCTGCCCGCGATCGGCCTTTCCGACCGGACCGCCTTTGTCCATGCGGCGGGGGAGGAGTACTTTGTCCGTTCCGATGAGACCCGTATGGCATGGCGCATATATGCGACGGAAAACGGCCTGAAAAAAGCCCGGGTAAATTGTTACAAAAATGTTACATAAAAGTTAAATTCAAAATATTAAGCAAATGTTACGAAATTATTAAGTTTTCTATTGACGCGTCGAAATGCCGATGCTATAATGCATTCTACCTTTATAAGGCGGTTTATTTTTGTTTTTCATCTGCGTGAAGGGGAAGTTGAAATGAGGCTTCGGCATCGTTTTATGTTCAGGATCTTCGCGGCGGCAGTACTTGCGGCCGTGCTTTTTTCTGTGATCTCCGTGCCGGAGGTCCATGCCGAAAGCAGCCGTTCGGATGCCTGTACGACCGTTGAAGAGATCCATGAAGCATTTCCTGAAGGCTACTGGGAAGGACTGGATAAACTGATCGAAGCCCATCCGAACTGGAAGTTTATCGCGCTGAACACCGGTATTTCCTGGGACGAGGCGTTTACGAACGACGCGGAAATGTATCCGACGCGGAACTTGATCGAGTATATCACCGATGAATCCTCCGCCTATTACCATCCCTCGTCCTGGTTCCAGGTAAAGGAGATCCCTTTCCCGGACGGAAGCGGGAATATCTACGTGCCTTTCAATTTTGCCGCCAACGACTACACTGTCGCGAGCGCACCCGACTGGATCCAGGCTTCCGAAGAAGCCATCGCCTACTGCATGGATCCCCGTAATTTCCTTTCCGAAGAACAGGTCTTCCAGTTCCTGGACCAGACTTCAGGCGCACCTCTGGAAGCGGTACAGACCGTATTCCAGAGCGTAAAAGGCTCTGATTTCTGGATCAAGAGCGGCAAGGAAGCAAATATCTATTATACCGATTCCAACAATAAAAAGGTTTATCTGACTTACGCGGAAGCCGTCTACAGGATCGCTGAGATCCTGAACGTGAACCCGGTCATCCTGGCTTCCCGTATCGTCCAGGAGCAGGGCATCGGCGCGAGCCCCCTGATCTCCGGGACCCAGTCCTTTACGCTGAATACCGATAATTCGACCGTCATAAACGGCGGCTATTACAACTATTTCAATATCGAAGCCACCGACGGCCTTGGCGGCGCGGATTATGACCTGATCATCCGGAACGGCCTGAACGAAGCCTACAACGGCGGCTGGAACACCCGCTACAAGGCGCTGTACGGCGGTGCGGAAAAATTCTGCAATATGTACATCAAAAAGGGCCAGGTGACCTACTACCTCCAGAAATTCCAGGTCGATTCCTCGGTCTACGGCCTTTTCTGGAAGCAGTACATGCAGGCGATCCTGACGCCGCAGTACGAGGCAAAAAAGACCTACAACAGCTATAAAGAGACCGGCGCGCTGGAAACCGAGAATACTTTCCTGATCCCGGTCTTCAGCGATATGCCGGAGAAGGCCTGCTATTTCCCGACGGAAGACGGCAACCCGAACTACAAGCTCGGTTCGATCTACGTCGACGGGAAGAAGCTCTCCGGCTTCAAGACCGATAAGCTGGATTACACGCTTGCCAATGTGACGCAGGATAAGGCGTCCGTCAAGCTGAATATACACGCCTATGCGCCGACATCCTCGATCAAGGTCGGCGATACCGTCGGCAAGGGCGACCTTGTGATCGACGTACCGCTGCAGTTCGGCGACAATAAGATCGAGATCATCTGTACCGCAGAGAACGGGAGCACCAGGATCTATACGATCAGCGTCAACCGCGCCGGTGGTGTCGTCTACGGCGACATCAATGCGGACGGAAAGTTTGATATCGTAGACATCAACTTCATCGTCCGGCACATGCGGAATAAGAATGTGCTGACCGGCGCCCAGCTCGAGGCGGCGGACATCAACGGCGACGGGAAAGCGGATATTATTGATATCAATATCATTGTTCGCTATATGCGCGGGAAACTGGATGAGATCCCGCAGCGCGGAGGAGAGACAGAATGAAGAAAAGTTTTCGGATCATGAGCGCCGCTGTGCTTGCCATGCTCCTGCTCGTCGGCATCGTGCTGTCTCACCGCACTTATGCGATCGACGGCAGCGTCACGATCGGTCCTTCACAGGGACAGTTCGATCAGGGCGGGACTTATGCGGTCTACATCGCGATCAACGGCAGTGAGACTTTTTCATTCTCCGGTTCGATCTCCGTCAGCGGCGGCGGATCGTTTAAAAGTGCCGACGCTTCGCTTCAGTCCGACGGCGGTACGCTGATCATCGCGCCGACGGCGACTTCGATCGCCGGTAATATCCAGGTCGCGGTCAGCGGGACCGGCTCGGTAACGATCGCCGTCAATGGGACGATGCTCTCGGCGGACACCGGAGACCAGAAAAACATCAGTGGTTCGGTATCTGTACCGATCCGTTCTACGGCAGACCGGGAAGCTGCGGAAGCAGCGGCAAGGGCGGCCTCTGAAGCAGAAGCGGCGCGCCAGGCGTCGATCTGGGCGGAGGAATCTGCGCGCCAGGCCTCGATCCAGGCGGAACAGGACGCGATCAATGCGTCGATCTGGGCAGAGCAGTCCCGCCAGGCATCGATCGAAGCAGAGGCCCAGGCAGCCTATAATTCCAGCGTAGCGGAATCTGCGTCGATCGAGGAATCCAAGGCGCTGGAGTCGGCGTCCATCCAGGAGTCGATCGAAGAAGAAAGCAAGAAAGAATCCCGGATCGCTTCGATGGAGGAGTGGTCCCGGTCGGTGGAAAGCTCCAGGAACGAAGCAACACGTGCTTTCCTCGATAAAGGCATTTATTTCGTGCCTTATGATACGATGCTGCGCCGCAGCGAACGTTTCCTTTTCGCGGTAGCGGATACCGCGGTGGAAGCGCCGGATTATTTTGTAAAAACAGCGCTTGTCGTGAACAAGCAGGACGTGCTGGCGTACAGGCTTGACGGCTTTTCCGAAAACACGTATATTGTTTACGGCTGTTATGACAATGGGAACGACAAGCCGGCTTTCTATCTCTATGACGCGAAGAATGAACGGTTCTTCCCCGTCGACGCGATCGGTGAACTGAGAAGTGCGGCCGAGGAAGGCGAAAAGGCATTGCAGGAAGAGGAAGAAGCGGAGGCGGAGCAGGAAAAGGAAAAACGCTCCGGCCCGGGCTTGTTCGTAACGATGATCGCGAGCCTGCTGTCCCTGGTCCTTGGCGCGGCGGTCCTCCTTCTCGTACTGACTCTGCTGAAACGGAAGCAGGAAGCGGAAGAGGGAACCGAACCGGAAGGCCTGTCCTTTATCCCCTTCCTTTTCAAAAAGAACAAGGGGAACGCGGCTGAGACGGAAACCGGGGAATCGGAAACAGAAGAAGCGGAAGAAACGGAAACGCCGGCGGAAGCGGAAGAATCTCCGGAAGAGGCAGTGATCGCAGAAGCGGCTGAAGAAGAAACAGCCGTCCCCGCTGAAGAATCGAGGGATGCGGAACTGCCGGAAGAGACGGACGTTTCGGAAACGGCAGAGCCGGATGCCGAAGCGCCTGCAAAAGACGCTGCGGATACTTCCGTCGAAGATCTTCTCGATGCGGTAGCCATGGAGATCGGCGAAGACGCTCCGCAGGACCTGCCGGAAAAGACGGAGTAGATTTCCTCCCGTTCAGAAGCAGCCAAGTACTTGATAAGAGGTGTACTATGCTTCTGACGGTCTGCGGAAAGAAAAAGGAATACCCGGACGGGACCGTGATCGAAAAGATCGCGGAGGATCACCAGGACCTGTATCCGGACAGGATCATGCTCGGCGTCGTAAACGGACAGCTGAAAGAACTCTTTCAGCCCGCGGAAGACGGCGACGTCCTGGAATTTGAGACCATGGCTGGTAAATCCGGTAATATGACTTATCAGAGAAGCCTTCTGTTTTTATTACTGAAGGCTTCTTGTGATATTCTGGGGAGGAAGGCCTTTTCCGAACTCAGTGTTGAATTCTCGGTCAATAAAGGCCTGTTCATCCGCAGGAAAGGACATGAAGCCGATCCCGCGCTGGTGAAAGAGATCGAAGACAGGATGCGTGAACTTGTCCGGGAGGATCTTCCGTTCCATAAGGAAACGGTCAAGACGCGGGAAGCACGGGAGCGGTTCCGGGTACTCGGTATGGACGATAAGGTCGAACTGCTTTCCTACCGCATCGCCTCCTTTACGAACGTCTACCGCCTGGCGGAATACGAGGACTATTATTACGCCTATATGGTGCCTTCCACGCGTTATCTCGCGACGTTCCGCCTCTTCCCCTATAAGGGCGGCATGATCCTGCAGACGCCGCTTCGGCGTTCCTCCGGCTGCATCGTTCCTTACCGTTATGAGGAGAAGATCTTTGACACGCTGCTGCGCGCTATCGACTGGAGCGACAAACTGAAGCTGCGCACGGTCGGGAACCTGAATTCCTGGATCTGCCGCGGCGAGACCGCGGAACTGATCCTTCTGCAGGAAGCTTACATGGAACATGAGATCGGTGAGATCGCGGAGGAGATCGAAAAGAGCGGCAAACGGCTCGTGATGATCGCAGGCCCCAGTTCATCCGGGAAGACGACGTTCTCGCATCGGCTTGCGTTGCAGCTCCGCGCGAAAGGGCTGCGGACGCACGCGATCGCCTGCGACGATTATTTCAAGGACCGCGACACCTATCCCGTGGAGCCGGACGGCAGCGTCAATTTTGAATCGATCGAATGTGTGGACGTGGATCGGCTGAACTCAGACCTGAAATCGCTCCTGAAGGGAAAAGAGACGGTACTGCCGACATATGACTTTGTGAGCGGGAAGAGCATCCCCGAAGCCCGGAAACTGACGATCGGAAAAGAGGACGTGCTGATCCTCGAAGGGATCCACTGCCTGAACGACCGCCTGACCTACTGCTTTACGAAGAAAGAAAAATACAAGATCTATATTTCCGCGCTGATGCAGATCGGCGTCGATCACCACAACCGGATCTCGACGACGGACGCCAGGCTCCTCAGGCGTATCGTGCGGGACCAGCGGACCCGCGGCTACAGTGCGAAGGACACGATCGCGAAATGGGACAGCGTGCGTTACGGCGAAGAGGACAATATCTTCCCGTACCAGGAATCTGCCGACGTGATCTTCAATTCCGCGCTGATCTATGAGCTTGCGGTGCTGAAGACTTACGCGGAACCGCTGCTGTTCGGGATCGGGCCGCAAGACAAAGAATACGCGGAAGCAAAACGGCTGCTGAAATTCCTGAGTTATTTCCTCGCGATCCCGGCGGAGAGCATCCCGACGAATTCCCTGCTCCGGGAGTTCATCGGCGGCGGCTGTTTCGATATCTGAAAGGAGGAGCATGAAAAACAGAGTCTATAAGTGTCCAAACTGCGATGCGGACCTTCGTTTTGATCCCGCAAGGAACAAGATCGTCTGTGACTACTGTGACGCGGTCTTCAACGCGGAGGATTACGACGAGGAGACCGGGCGCTGGAAAAACTACGGCGAACGTTTCGGGAAAAAGATCCAGTACAGGCGGGAGGGCGTCACCATGCGTGAAGTCCGTTCCGCAATGCAGAAAAAGCCTTCGGATACGGAAAACAGCGGCTTCTGGCAGAACCGCTACGACGACGATCCTTCGCTGATCGACCTTACCGAGTTCCACTGTACGCAGTGCGGTGCGAAGCTTTACGCGACCGACGTCACGATCTCGACCTTCTGCAGCTACTGCGGTTCGCACGCCACACTGGAAGCCAGGACCGTAAAAGGAAAACGCCCGGATTTCATCATCCCGTTCTCCGTCGACAAGGCCGGCTGCGAAGCGGCGTATAAAAAGTTCCTGAAGAAAGCACTTTTTGCGCCGAAATACATGAAGGAAGATACGGAGATCGAGAATTTCCGCGGCATCTATATGCCGTACTGGGTCTACGAGCTTACGAACGACGACAGGTTCCGCGTCAACGGTTCGACGTCGACGCGCCGGGGCGATTACGTCTATACGAAGCATTATACGGTCACGACAGACCTCAAGAGTTCGTATAAAGGCGTAAATTTCGACGCCTCCTCCGCTTTTGCCGACAACCTGAGCGGCGCGATCGCTCCTTTTGATACGAAAGCAGGCGGTGAATATAATCCGGCCTATCTTTCCGGCTTCTATGCGGATGCCGGCGACGTGAACGCGGGCACCTACCGGGAAGACGCCATACAGGCGGTGCGGGAGGATCTTTCAGACCGGGTCTATGACGCCAGTCGTGTCTACGCGGAAAACCACGTCAAACGTTCCGAAATGGAACAGAAGCTCCCGAAACCGGGCGTGAAGAACCGGAAAGGCCTGTTCCCGGTCTGGTTTCTCGCGATCCGCAATAAAAAAGGCGACCGCTTAAGCTACGCGGTCGTAAACGGGCAGAGCGGGAAGACGACGGCGGAACTGCCGGTGGATTTTAAGAAATATCTGCTGTTCTCCCTGCTGCTCGCTGTACCGATCTTCCTGCTGCTTTTCCTTTTGATGACGCTGACACCGACTGCGATGCTTGTCGCCGGGGTCGCGCTTTCCCTGATCGCCTTGATCATCGCGCACCGGCAGATCAACCGCGTCTATACGAAAGAACAGCACCTCGATGACAAGGGACAGCTGGCTGTCCGTCCGGCTCCCAAGAAGACGACGGTCAAAAAGAAGATCCGGCAGAGTAAGAACGCTGCGGAGATCCTGGTCATCATCGGGGCCGTGATCGTCGGTATCGCCGGCGCGGCGTTCATGCTATACCTGCTCGGGGAAGACCTTATCTTCGGCGAACTCATGTTCCTTTTCCCGGTGTTCATCACCCTGCTCATCGCATTGACGAAATATCTCAGGAACAAGGTCAGCGATGAAGCGCGCCTGGAACGGATCGACAAAGCGCCGCTGAAAATGAAGGCACCTGTCGACCTGAAGCTGACGATCGGGATCCTGCTCTCGGTCGTGATCCTCATCATCCGGCCGGTGCACGACGCCTGGTACTACGGCGCCGCAGTGATCTCGATGCTGCTCACGGCATCCTGCTTTTATGATATCCTCAAGGCCTACAACCTGCTGACGACGCGCGCGCTGCCGCAGTTCGAGACGAGGGGAGGTGATCCGGATGCGGTATCGTAAGT
>CADBQM010000165.1 GCA_902796795.1 uncultured Eubacteriales bacterium | reverse complement strand
TTCCTCCCCGTCTTATTCCTCTTCGCGGGCCCAGGAACGCGTCCTGCCGACGGCCTTATGCCAGCCTGCGAGTTTCTTTGTTCTTTCTTCTTCCGAGAAGTTCGGCTTAAAGACCTCGCCGATCTTCCAGTTTTTGATGATCTCTTCCTGGTTCTTGAAATAGCCGACCGCGAGACCGGCAAGATACGCCGCGCCCATCGCGGTGGTCTCGACACAGGAAGGCCGGTAGACCGGCTCGTTGATGATATCGGCCTGGAACTGCATCAGGAGGTTGTTCGCGGAAGCGCCGCCGTCGACCTTCAGGGAGGTGATCGGGATACCGCTCTCCTGCTCCATGACCTTCAGTACGTCATAGGTCTGATACGCCAGCGATTCCAGCGTCGCGCGGATCAGGTGATACCGGCTCACGCCGCGGGTGATCCCCACGATCGCGCCGCGCGCGTAGGGATCCCAGTACGGGGCGCCGAGGCCGGTGAAGGCCGGTACGACGTAGCAGCCGTTGGTATCGGAGACCTTTTTCGCGAAGTATTCGCTGTCCGCCGCGCTGTCCAGGATCTTCAGCTCGTCCCGGAGCCACTGGATCGCGCTGCCGGCCACGAAGATCGAACCCTCCAGTGCGTAATTGACCTTGCCGCCGACGCCCCATGCGATCGTCGTTACCAGGCCGTTTTCCGAGAAGACCGGCTTCTCGCCCGTATTCATCAGCAGGAAGCAGCCGGTGCCGTAGGTATTCTTGGCTTCGCCTTCCTTAAAGCAGGTCTGGCCGAAAAGAGCGGACTGCTGGTCGCCCGCGGCGCCCGCGATCGGGATCGCCCCGCCGAAAAGATCCGGCGCGGTCTCGCCGTAGACACAGGAGCTCGGCTTGACTTCCGGCAGCAGGCTCGCCGGGATGTCGAGCAGCTTCAGGATCTCCTCGTCCCATTCCAGCGTATTGATATTGAAAAGCATCGTACGGGAAGCGTTCGTATAATCCGTCACGTGCACGCGGCCGCCGGTCAGCTTGTAGATCAGCCAGGTCTCGACGGTGCCGAACATCAGCTCGCCCCTCTCCGCTCTTTCACGGACGCCCGGGACGTTGTTCAGGATCCAGCGGATCTTGGTGCCGGAAAAATAGGGGTCGATGATGAGGCCGGTCTTTTTGCGAATCATGTCCGTATAGCCCGCGGCGATCAGTTCGTCGCAGTATTCCGCGGTCCTTCTGTCCTGCCATACGATCGCGCGGCTGACAGGCTCGGCCGTCTTCCGGTCCCAGATGATCGTCGTCTCACGCTGGTTCGTGATGCCGATCGCCGCGATGTCCGCCGCCTGCACGCCGGCCTTGTTCAGCGCCGCACTTGCCACGGCATACTGCGTCAGCCAGATCTCTCCCGCGTCATGTTCCACGAGTCCCGGCTCCGGAAAGTACTGCGTAAATTCCTGCTGCGCCACGCTGACCATCTCGCCGTCCTCGTTGAACAGGATACAGCGGTTCGAAGTCGTTCCGGAATCGAGCGCCATGATATACTTCTGCATTTCCGTCCTCCTGAATCGTTTATTCTCCTTTTTCGGGCAGAAGCCCGTAATAAACCAAATAAACTATAGCATAAAGAAAACCCTGCCGCAAGAATCCGCAGCAGGGTTTTATGTCCTATTCTGTTTGTTTTGTGTCCTTTCGGACAGCCGCAGGGCTTACATCGCGGCTTCGCCTTTCTTTTCCGTCGCTTCCTCCGTGCTCTCCGGCTCCGTTTCTTCGGAAGACGTGCTCTCCGTTTCCGTGGGGGTCTCAGTAGATCCCGGCTGGTTGCCGTTCAAAAGATTCATGAGATAAGCCAGGTCCGGATCCTTGTCACAGGCTTCCTGCAGCTCGATGTTCACCTGCGAACGGAGCTTTCGGACGGTCTCCGTTTCTTCCTGTTCCTTCAGGAAGGCCTGGAAGTCGCCGGACAGTTCCTTGTCCACGATATGGTATTCGCCGTCCGTGCTCTTCATGACCACAAAGCGGTTCAGCGCAGGCGCGCCGGTCTCGATGCCGTTGAAGAAGATATCATACTTGACGTAGACCACGAAGTAGTTCTCCGTCGGGCCCGGCAGCGTATAAGAGGTGAAATTGTCGTACTTGACGATATACTGCGTCTCGTTCTTCAGTTCCGCCTCGTCATAGCTGGTCTCCGCATCGACGATCTCGTTCAGTTCCGCCGAGTCGCCGCTGATCTTGGCCGTATAATAACGGTCTACCAGCTGGTTGACGCTGACGCCGTCTGCCGCGGGCACGGTCGGGATATCCGCGTCTACCGGGATCGCCTCCGGGGAGCTTGCAGAGCCGCCTTCCTGAGAAGCGGCGTCAGATCCGTCGCCCGGATGCTGCTCCGTCTGATCGCCGGAAGCGGCCGTCTGTCCGGAGTTTCCCGGGATCTCCCGGTCTCCTGTCACGATATAGACGCCGAAAACGATCAGCAGGCCGATCAGTGTTACGGCAATATAGGGAATGACTTTGCGAAGTCTCTGCCTCGAACTGCGTGTCATGGAATCCATCCTCATAAAACGGATCAGGCGCGGAAGATCTCGATCCTGTCCGTCTCTCTTCTGTACACGTACGCATGGTCCGAAAGTACGTCCTCCGGCGCCGTGCTGCTGTCATTGACTGTTTTGATCAGCTCGTCCAGGTAATCATAAGGGCCTTCCTCCAGCGGAGTCAGGATCAGCTCATGGATGCTGGACGGCAGGACCAGGATATCCCGGCCTTTTTCTCCGGCAAGCTTTTTCAGCGCGCTGCCGTAGATCAGGGCGGCGGCGCCGTAAAGGCGGAAGCGGTTCGTCAGGATATACATCCATTCCTCGCCCTCTGCCGGCAGGATCCGCTCATGGATGCCCTCGAGCGTTTCGCCGAAGCAGCGGAGGGAATTCCTGAAAGCACAGGAGAACAGTTCCTCTTCCGTCAGGCCGAGCGCGGGAAGGAGTGCCTTCTTCATAAAGAAAACCGTGCTCTCCCC
>CADBQM010000164.1 GCA_902796795.1 uncultured Eubacteriales bacterium | reverse complement strand
CTGTTCGACCGTCATCAGCTGCTGCACCGCGGGCAGGAACTTGGTGCCCGTGAGCGCGAAGAACGGGAAGAGCCCGCGGATGCCGAAGCTGAAGGACTGCAGGTTCTCTGTCAGCAGGTTCAGATTCTCAAAGTTATTGACGATGTACATGTAGATGTACTGGAACCAGACCGGCTTCTCCGGATCCTTAAAGCAGAAGAGCTTCACGAGATAGTTCTTCGGATAATGCCGCCTGAGGACCAGGAAGAGGAAGACTGCCGCGAGGACCGCGATCAGGATGGGCAGCATCAGATACAGTTTCCGCCGCATCTTCTTCGAAGCCGTCAGGAAAAGCAGGATGAAAGGCATGAGGATCGTGATCATGAGCTGATATTTGGAAAGGATCAGCACCGGGATCACGAACGCCGCCATGTTGGCAATGAAAAGGAAAATGAGTGTCCCGGCTTTCGGCTTCCGCCCGTAAAGGTACAGGAAGGAAAGCATGGGGATAAAGATCACGGAGACGACAAAATAATGCACGCCCGTGATGTGGAATTCCGAATACATGTGGGGCTTTTTCGAAAGGATCGGCAGCTCAAAGCGGAATTTGACCGCTTCGAGTCCGAAGGAAAGGAGGCCGAGCACGAGCACGATCCCAACGGCTTCCAGGATCCGACGGGCTTCAGCCTCAGAAAAGAACGGCGCAGCCTTCTCTTCCATGTTTTCTTCCGCCGCCTTCTCCCGCTTCTTCATGAAGTGATCGAACAGGTCCCGCATGAAATGCAGCCCGAAGTAGGCGATCCCGACCGCCGCCCACATCTTCACGCCCCAGGGATGCTGGAGCGTACTCAGTTTCAGTGTGGAAAGCGCGATGCCGGAGAGCCAGGAAGCGGAAAATAAGAGCGTAAGGTCTACGATCGACCGGCGCTCCAGATAAATGAAGACGCACTGGGAAAGCGCCATGATAAAAAAGAGCGCGCACGAGAACACCGGCGTCTCAGCAGCGAGAAATGCCGCAGGGAAAAAGAGAAGCGCGGCACTCAGGTACCGTATGAGAATGAACTTCTTCAAGCGAGGCCTCTTCCTTTCAGTCTTCCGGGATGCCGGCCGCCTAAAGACCGGAAACTTCCCCGATAAGAAGGAAAGCACCCGTTTCCGGGTGCTTTCCCTAAAAGCTTAACGATTGTTCGGCTTCTTTAAAAAGTCCGGAATCTTGATCGTCGGTTCTTCTTTTTTCGCGGGTCTTTCCTGGGTGCTGAAGTCCGGGAAGCGGATATCTTCGGTCTCCGGCTTTTCAGCAGCGGGCGCCGGGGAAACGTTGATCATATCCATCAGGTTCCGGGCGCTGCCCTCTTTCTTCTTTTCCGTCTTCTTTGCGCCGGGCTTGCCGGTCTCCTGCACGCCGGTCGCGATGACGGTGATCGTCACGGTATCTTCCGCGGTCTCACGGTAAGCGGTACCGAAGATGATATTTGCGTTCGGATCAGCCTGCTGGCGGACGTAGTCGACGGCCTCGTTGGCTTCGATCAGGCTGACGTCGCCGGAGATATTGACGAGCACGTGGCTCGCGCCGCTGATGGTGGTCTCAAGCAGCGGGCTCGAAACGGCGATCCGCATGGCTTCGTTGCACTTGTCGTCGCCGGAAGCGGTGCCGATGCCGATGTGGGCAAGGCCCTTATCCCGCATGACGGACTGGACGTCCGCAAAGTCCATATTGATCTCGCCGGGCTCGTTGATGAGGTCGGTGATGCCGCGCACGGACTGCTGCAGCACTTCGTCCGCCTTCTTTAAGGCTTCCGGCATGCTGGTGCGGCGGTCAACGATCTGAAGGAGCTTGTCGTTGGGGATCACGATCAGGGTGTCCACGACTTCCTTCATTTTTGCGATACCGTTTTCCGCGTTGACGCTGCGCTGCTTGCCTTCAAAGGTAAAGGGCTTCGTCACGACGCCGACCGTCAGGATGCCCATGTCGCGGCTGACCTTGGAGATGATGGGTGCCGCGCCGGTGCCGGTGCCGCCGCCCATACCGCAGGTCACAAAGACCATGTCCGCGCCTTTGATGAGGTCCGCGATCTCTTCGGTGGATTCCTGCGCAGCCTTTTCGCCGATCTCAGGATTGCCGCCCGCGCCGAGTCCCTTGGTGAGCTTTTCACCGATCTGGAGGACGTTCGTCGCCTTGCAGAGCAGGAGCGCCTGCTTATCCGTATTCATACCGATGAGCTCAACGCCGTTCATATTTTCATCGACCATGCGGTTCACGGCATTATTGCCGGCGCCGCCGACACCGATCACTACCAGTCTTGCTCCGCTCTCCGCTTCATTTACTTTTAATTCCAACAAGGTATGTCCTCCGATTCCGGCGGGAAAAACGCTTCCGCCCTAGATTTTAACAAGTACAAACGTACCTTCCGGCCGTGATGATTAAAAACGACGCGAAAAGTACGTAATAGTCAATTAACAATAATATAAATGCTTTGTAAAAAATATGCAAGCCATTTTAGCAGACGATCGAAAAAAAATTACTTCTCCCCGACCTTGAAATAGACCTTCCCGCTGTCCTCGTCGGCACTGTATTTTTCCAGGTGCAGCGTGCCCGTGAGCGGCGCAAGCTCCGGATACTGGTCGTTCGCGAGGTTCACTTTTTCGTCTGCGTTCTCCCGGCTGCCGAGCCTGACCGTGACCGTTCCGGCCTTGAAATAAAAGCCTTTCTGTACGTCATAGAACAGCGTGTCAAAGGGCAGGCCGGTCTTTGAGATCAGCTTGACATAATAGAGCGCGTCGTCGAGGAACGCCCCTTCCGCGGAGGCTTTTTTAAAGAGCACGGCTTCGGTGAGCGGGATCCCGTCGATCAGGGGCAGGTGTTCGTCCCGGACTTCAGAGACCGCAAGGACCGTCCCGTCCCCATAGAGCCTTAAGTACTGCCCGTCCCGCGTCTTCAGGACCGCCGAAGCGTCCTGTTCCTCGATCTCGATCGAAAGCGTCCGGAGGTCCGGCATCTTCAGGCGGCAGCTCTTGAAGAGCCGGCGGACGCCGCTCTTCATCAGATACTTTTCCTTCAGTACTTCATAGAGCCGGGGCTCATCCTGGGGGAAGACCAGGCGGCGCACGGCCTCCGCGTCATAATAGCGGGTCCCGCTGACGCTGATGTCGCGGACGCGCACAAAGATGGCGGTCACCGCAAGGAGCGCGGAAAAAAGGAGGGCGATCACAATGATAAAGACCGCAGTTCTCCGCTTATAATTCTTATTTTTCTGCTCGTCGCCTCTCATGCCTCTTCCCGGAGTGTGAGCTCCTTAAACAGGTCGCCCCGTTCTTCGTAATTATTGAACATCCCCCAGCTTGCGCAGGCCGGGGAAAGCAGGACTGCGTCGCCGCTTTCAGCATAAGACTTTGCCGCGTAGAACGCGTCCTTGAAGGTCTCCTTAAAGACGTAATCCCGGAAGCCGTACTTTTCACAGCATTCGGCGATTTTCTCTTTCGTCGCGCCGATCAGGATGAGCTTCTTTACACGGCCGGGGAACAGCCTGACCCAGTCGTCGTATTCGCTGCCCTTGTCGTAGCCGCCGCCGATCAGCACCGTCGGGCGCTCCATCGCCAGGATCCCCTGGATCGCTGCGTCGGGATTCGTTCCCTTGGAATCGTTGTAGTAGCGCACGCCATTCTTTTCCGCCACGAATTCGATCCGGTGCGGCACCGCCTTGAAAGTACGGACAGTCTCGAGGATCAGGTCCCGCGGTACGCACATCGCTTCGCAGCAGGCGATCGCCGCAAGCACGTTTTCATAATTGCAGCGGCCGACCAGGTTCAGTTCCTTCGTGTCGATGAGATGCTCCGGCTCTCCGTCGAGGGAATAATAAAGGCTGCCGTCCGCAAGGAAATAGCCGTCCGCAAGGGCTTCCCTGGAAGAGAAAAAGATCACCCGGGCGGGGCAGTTTTCCGCAAAGGTGCGGAGCCGCGGATCGTCGTAATTCAGGACGCAGAAGTCGTCCGCGGTCTGGTTCATCGTGATCCTTTCCTTGGCGGCTTCGTAGTTTTCCATCGTGTGATGACGGTTCAGATGGTCAGGCGTGATGTTCAGGATCGCAGAAACGTGCGGATGGAAATCCCGGATCGTTTCCAGCTGGAAGGAGGAAAGCTCCAGCACGCTGACGCTCTTCTCCGTACTCTTCACGACCTCCCTCGTATAGGGAATGCCGATGTTGCCCGCGATAAAAGCGCCCTCTTCCGTCAGCCTTGCCTGCATGATGGCGCCGACGAGGCTCGTCGTCGTGGTCTTTCCGTTCGTTCCCGTAATGCCGATCACTTCGCCTTTCTCATAGCGGTAACCAAGCTCGATCTCGGAGATCACAGGGACGTCCGCTTCCGTCAGCACGGAAAGGAAAGGCGCGTCGAGCGGGATGCCGGGGCTGATCACAGCGTAGGACATCGTTTCCAGCGCTTCCCTTTTTAATTCGCCGAGGATAAAGGAAAGCCGGTCGAAAGCCGTGCTTTCGATCCCGCCTTCGTTTTCTAATTGTTTTCTGACCGCCGCCGGATCTTTCGTTTCGTCGCCGTCATACAGGATCACGGCCTGACCCATGCCAAGAATAAAATGCGCGGCTTCGATGCCGGATCGGCCGGCGCCGAGGACCAGAACGGAGTCTTTCATCTCCTGCCTCCTCAAATATACGGTCTTAATCTAAGGCCGGTAAACTTACATCGCGAGATACGCGACGAAGCACATGATCAGGGTAAATGCCGAGAACAGCATGACGATGCGGGTCTCGGAAAAACCGGACAGTTCAAAGTGATGATGGATCGGCGCCATCTTGAAGAGGCGCTTCCCGTGGGTGAGTTTAAAGTAGCCGACCTGCAGGATCACAGATACGACTTCGATCAGGTAGACGAGTCCGAAGAGCAGGATGAACCAGCCCGCGCGCATCACGATGGCCGTGCCCGCGACGAAACCGCCGAGCGCCAGTGAACCCGTATCCCCCATGAAGAGCTTCGCGGGATAGGCGTTAAAGACCAGGAAGCCCAGCAGTGCGCCTGCAAAGGCCGCGGACAGGACGCCGATGCCCTCGTTCTTTCCGCCGAATATCAGCAGGAAGAACACGGCGACGACCGCCGTCACCGCGGAAGCAAGCCCGTCCAGGCCGTCCGTGAAATTGGTGCCGTTGTCGGTACCAAGCACGGCGACGATCACGAAGGGGATATAGAAGACGCCCATATTCCAGGTCCTGCCGCCGCCGAACGGGATCAGGACTTCGCTCCCGACCTCCGGATCCAGGTAGCAGTATACCGCGAAAGCGGCGGTAAAGACAAGCTGTACGAGCAACTTCTGCCAGGGCTTAAAACCTTCCGAACGCTTTTTGACGACCTTGATGTAATCGTCGATAAAACCGGTCAGCGCAAAGCCGAGCGTTAAGAGCAGCACCGGCAGCAGCTTCGGGTAACGGAACACAAAAAAGATCGAAACGAGCGTGACCGCCGCAAGGATCGCGAGGCCGCCCATCGTCGGCGTCCCCTGCTTCTTCAGGTGCTCCGGATTGCCCTCCTCCCGGACCTGCTGGCCGAATTTCAGCCGCTTCAGCAGCGGAATAAGGAGCGGCGTCAGGATCAGCATCACGATAAACGAAGCCGTCAGTGCGATAAACTGGTAGATGTCAGGCATCTTCATCATTCTTCCTCTTCTCTTTCCCCGTCCTCCCGGAGCCAGTCGACCGCGTCCGGATCGTCGATGAAGCTCGCGGCGCGCGCCTCGTCCGTGATCCCGGAGAAGTTCTTCAGCTTGCTCCAGTCGTAGGTATAAGCGTCCGGATCGTCTTCCGGATAGATGTTAAAGTAAGAATACAGCCGCTCCATCACCTTGTGCACGAGCACCTGCGCGGGGTAGGATACCGACTGGTCCTCGGCGTGAGGTTCGTCGACCGCCGCGAAAACGAGTACCTTCGGATTCTCGATCGGCGCTGCGCCGATGAAGGATACGACGTATTTTTCCGTACCGCGGGGCAGCTTTTCCGAAGCGCCGGTCTTGCCGCCGAGCGTATAGCCTTCTTCCGGCGCCGTCGTCGCGGTGCCGTGCGTCGTGACGTAACGGAGGGCTTCCTTCAGGTAAGCCGAAGTCTCGTAGGAGATCGTCCGTCGGACGAGCGTCGGTTCGATCTTCTTCACGGTATTGCCCTGGCTGTCCAGAAGCTCGGTCACGACGTGCGGTTCGTAATAATAGCCG
>CADBQM010000163.1 GCA_902796795.1 uncultured Eubacteriales bacterium | reverse complement strand
CATGATTCTGGCGGAGAAGTATTCGCCCCGGCTGACGAGGTAATCCTGCGAGATCTTCGCGTCCATCTCTTTCCGGAGCGCGGCAAAGTCTTCTTCAAGCGGCAGGTCAAGATGAAGCGCGTCGCGGATCTCAAGGAAGCGCGAAGTGATCAGTTCGAAGACCGGGTCGCAGGAGACGCCGTAGGTGAGATGCGCGTGGCAGAGATAAAGCAGGTCGGTGAGCTTGTGATCGTCCGAAAAGCGCTTTCCGGGCGCGGAGACGACGATCACCTTCCGCGCTTCGTCTGCAAGGACGATGTCGCGGACCCGCAGCATATTTGTGCTGTCGGAGAGCGAGGACCCGCCGAATTTGGCGACTTTAAGCATAGGCTTCCTCCTCCGGGACCGCAGCCGCGAAGACCGGCGTCCCGTCTGCTTCAAGTGAAGAAAGAAAAGCGTGCATCTCCGGGACGGAGACCGGCAGGGTCTTTATGTAAGCACCGTCTTTTTCCGCCGTGATCTTTTCAAGGAACGGATCTTCGGCGGAAGTCCGGACATAATAAATGCGTTTCAGCGCCGTATTGTCTACATGAAGCGGCTGAAGACCGTCCGCGTAGAAAGCCGGCCGGAAAGCAGCGACGTCCCGGAGGTCCCGGACGACGTTCTCGGCGGTCGGGTAACGGCCGGCGCCTTCGCCGGTGAAGGTAAGCGTACCGCCGTACTGCAGCCGGCAGCCGATCAGGTTGAGATTCTTCGTGATCCCGGCAAGCGCGCTGCCTTCCGGGAAGGCCGCGGGCTCGACCGCCGCAGCGACCTTGCCGTCCTTTTCCGCTGCATAGGCGAAAAGCTTCAGCTTCAGTCCTTTTTCTTTTAAGAAGGCGAGATCTTCCGTACGGACGGTGCGGATACCGCGGCAGGGGATCTCGTCCTCCGCAATATAGCCGTTAAATGCGATACAGGAAGAGATCATCAGTTTCCGGAGCGTATCCGGTCCGTCGACGTCCGCGGAAGGATCACGTTCCGCAAAGCCCAGCGCCTGCGCGTTCTTCAACGCAGCGCCAAAGGAGCCGCCTTTTTCCATCTCACTCAGGATGTAGTTGCAGCTGCCGTTCATGACGCCGAAGACCGCTTCGACGCGGTCGTTCTTCTTCACGCGCTCTAAGCTCGTGAGCCAGGGGATCCCGCCGCCCGCGGCCGCGGTGCAGCGGAAGGAGACGTTCATCTCACGGGAAAGGGAAACGAGCTCACGGTAGCAGGCGGCGACGACGGCCTTGTTCGCGGTCACGACGTTCTTGCCGGCGCGCATGGCTTCCGAGATCCACTCGTAAGCCGGGTGGATGCCGCCGAGCACCTCCACTACGGTATCGATCGCGGGATCCTTCAGGATGTCCTCCGCGCGGTCCGTATAACGGGATGCCATCTCCTCCGTAGAGAAAAGCGAAAGCACGCGCGTGACTTTAAGCGCCGGATCCTCACGAAGGATCCGGTCGACCCCGCCGCCGACCGTGCCGTATCCAAGCAGACCGATATTCATCCGGTACCTCATTTCTCAGAGTAGCCCCCAATGCTTTATTCCCGCTTGCGTGCGGATGCAAAAGAGGGTATATTATAGTAAATTATCGTTCAATATAACACAATACACGGACAAGTTCAAGTATCACAAAGCCAGGTAATGGAGGCTTTTTCATGGAATATCGCAGCACAAGAAACGACCGGGAATGCTTAAGCGCGGCGGAGGCGGTCTTAAACGGGATCGCGCCGGACGGCGGGCTCTATGTTCCCGCACGGGAAGCACTGAACGCTTTTGATCCGGAACGCGTGCTCTTAAAGCCGTACCGGGAAGCCGCGGAGACGATCCTCCGTTTCTTTTTCGACGGTCTTCAGGATCTTTACAGCGCAGTACAGGCCGCGTACGGCGATCGTTTTGACACGGAAGAGCCGGTCCGCCTCGTAAAGGCCGGAGACGCCTATATCCTTGAGCTTTTCCACGGCCCGACGAAGGCCTTCAAGGACCTGGCGCTCTCCCTGCTGCCGGAACTGATCGTCCGGGCAAAGGAAAAAGAAGGGCGGGACGAGGAAACGCTGATCCTGACCGCGACCTCCGGCGATACCGGAAAAGCGGCGATGGCCGGTTTTCAGGACGTACCCGGGACGAAGATCCTCGTGTTCTTCCCCGCAGCGGGCGTTTCAAAGGTGCAGGAAGCCCAGATGCGGACCCAGGAAGGGCAGAATACCGCGGCTGTCGGCGTCCGGGGCAATTTTGACGACGTTCAGACCGCGGTGAAAAGGATCTTTACGACGCTGCCCGGGCTCGGCCTTCCGGGGAAGAAGATCTGCCTTTCTTCCGCGAATTCCATCAATATCGGACGGCTGGTGCCGCAGATCGTCTACTATTTCCACGCCTATTCGGAGCTCCTGAAAGCAGGCGTGATCCGGAAAGGCGAAACGGTGGATTTTACGGTCCCGACCGGGAATTTCGGGGATATCCTCGCGGGTTTCTACGCGAAGGAGATGGGGCTGCCGGTGCGTAAGCTGATCTGCGCTTCGAACCGGAACCGGATCCTGTGTGATTTCATCAAAACCGGAACATATAACAAAAACCGTGCATTCTACCGGACGCAGTCGCCGTCCATGGATATCCTGGTGTCCAGCAACCTGGAACGGCTGATCTACATGCTTTCCGGCGAAGACGCGGGCTATGTGCGCGGCCTGATGACGGCGCTGAACCGGGAGGGCGTCTTCCGCGTAACACCGGAAATCCTGGCAAAGATCCAGGCGGATTTTGCCTGCGGTTTCCTGGATGACGCGGCCGGACGCGCGGTGATCCGGAAAACTTAT
>CADBQM010000162.1 GCA_902796795.1 uncultured Eubacteriales bacterium | reverse complement strand
GAAGCAAGACTGAAAAAGCTCAGCCATGCGGAAAGAGAAGCGCTGGTCAGAAGTGTCAAAGAAATCAGCCAAACGGAGGACAGTAAAATGGATTACGGGATTCAGATGTTCAGTGTGCGGGACCTTGCGAAAGAGGACCTGTTCAACGCGTTTAAGAAGATGTCGGAGATCGGCTACAGGAAGATCGAAACGGCGGGCTTCTTCGGTCACAGCGCTGCAGAAGTGAAGGGAATGCTGGATACGCTCGGGCTCACGCTTTCCGGTACGCATTCGCCGTATCAGGATCTGGTGGACGCCTATGAAGAGACGGTCCGCTATCATGAAGCGCTCGGGAATACCGAATATATCATTCCGGGCGCGGATCTTTCCACGAAAGAGAAGCTGGACGCCTTCATCGAAAACGTGAACCGGATCCAGCCGCTGCTTCAGGAGCGCGGGATCCATCTTTCCTATCATAACCACGCCCATGAATTCCGGCCGCTTGCGGACGGGACCGTGATCTACGACGAACTCGTCGGCCGGACGGCACTGGGCCTGGAGATCGACACCTACTGGGCTTACGTCGGCGGAAAGGATCCGGTCCGTATGATGGAGGAACTGAAGGACCGGCTGCGTTTTATCCACATCAAGGACGGAGACGCGGACGGAAACGGGAAGCCGCTCGGCCTCGGGACCGCGCCGGTCGGCGCCGTATATGCGAAGGCGGCGGACATGGGCATTCCGATGATCGTCGAATCCGAGACGCAGGATCCGGACGGCGAAACGGAAGCGCGGATCTGTTTTGCATATCTCAAGAAACTGGAGCGCGGCAGGGCGTAAGGGATGAAGACCGTTTCAGACGATCTGTACGGGCTGACGGTGCTGCACGTCTATCCGCTCACCAGGGTCTACGGGGAAGCGGGCAGCGGCGGAAAAAGAGAAAACCGGAATTCCTGGGGGATCATCGTTCGCTATGAAGGCTGGACGGATTATGAATGCTGCGGCGAGACCATCCGTTCCGACCGGGCGCACATGGCGCTGCTGCCGAAAGGCGTTTCCTACCGCTGGCGCTGCGGGGAAGCCGGACATTATTATGCTTTGAATTTTGACGCGGCGTTTGAAGGGGATGCGAAACAGGAAGACGATCTCTGTATCCGTACCTTTCCTGTCCGGGAACCGGAGAAGATCCTGAAGGTACTGCGGAACCTGGAACTTTTGGTGGACCAGAAGGATCCGGCCGCGGACCTGGAATCCAGGCGTGCGGTGTACGAGATCCTGCATTATTACATGCGGTCGGAAAAGAAGGCCTATGTCTCCTCCGATATGAAGAGCAAGGTCCGGCCCGCGATCGAATATCTGCAGACCCATTACCGGGAGGACGTGCGGAACGACACGCTTGCCGCGCTGACCGGCTTCAGTACCGCCTATTTCCGCAGGATCTTTACGGAAGTGACCGGTGTTTCACCGATCCAGTACCTGAAGATGCTGCGGATCGAGAAAGCGAAGGTCATGCTGCACGGAGACTTCGGCACCGTGACGGAGATCGCGCTGCAGCTCGGCTACGCAGACCTCTACGAATTCTCACGGAGTTTCAAGAACGTCACCGGGGTCTCCCCGACAGCCTATCTAAAAAAACACTGCCTGATCTGAATCAGGCAGTGTTTTTTCTTTGCGGTCTTCTTATCTTTTGAAAAGGACCTGGCCGTTCATGACGGTCAGACGGCAGAAGTAGCTGAAGCTGTCCTTCAGGGTGTTTCCGGCGGCGTCGGTCAGTGCGTACGGACGTTTCCCCCGGTGCAGGACCGCGATATCCGCGGGCCCGCCCGCATACAGCTGTCCCCAGTCCTTCTGATGCAGGACTTCACCCGGTGTGACGGTCACGGCTTTCCAGATCATTTCCTCCGGAACGCCAAGCGTCCGGTAGAAGCTCATAGCCATCGGCAGGCCGTAATAACCGCCGCGCAGATAGGCGCTGAGACAGGTGATGTCCGTACTGATCGTGTCCGGCAGGAAGCCTCTTTCGACGGCTTTCCTGAAAAGCGCGAAGTTCGTATGTACTTCCCCGGCGTGGCCGGCGTCCAGGATCACGCCTTTTTCTTTCGCAAGGCGGAAGGCGGCAAAATCGTCTTCGTCGACCGGATGTTCATAACCGTGATAAATATGCGTGAGGATATCTCCGGGGGAAAGTGTTTCCACGATCTTTACCATCGGGACCGGCGTATGGGTGCTGTGGACACAGGTCTTCAGCCCTTTTTCTTTTGCAAAACCCACGATCTCCTGCAGCGGATCGATACTTCTGATATCCCAGCCGCCGGTGTCATAGTAGACCTTGACGCCGACCGCCTTGTCCCTGTAAGCGGAGAGGACCTTTTTTGTCCGGGTGAGGACTGCCTTGTCTTTCCGGATATCCGTGATCGCGAAGATAACGTTCTTCACTTTCATTGCGTCGGAAAAGGCCTTGTTCCCTTTTTCCGCGCCGCATTCCGCCGCCGCGGTCACACCGTCGGGCAGGCAGGCCGCATCCGCGCTGATGCCGTAGATATCGGTGCTGATACCTTCGAAATGGACGTGCATGTCCACAAGGCCGGCAGAAACGATATCGCCGGCCGCGTCAAAAGTATAATCCGCTTTTCTGCCGGAAACATCGCCGATCCCGGCGATCATTCCGTCTTCGATCAGAAGATCTCCTTCCGTAAAGTGTTCTCCGTCAAAAATACGGCCGTTTACGATCTTCAGCCGGTACATATCATCCTCCTTCCTGCGCCCTGCCGATCAGCGGACGCGGGCGATCCCGTCCAGGATGCCTTTTACCACGGAAAGATCCGGCTGGTTCGGGTCTGCGCCTTCCTTATAACCGTCGTTGCAGAAGATCAGGTAGCTGCCGAGCAGGGGATTGATGATACGGCTGATCCGTGTGTTCACGCCGGCGATATGATAATGGACGGTCGTCTGCACGTTTTCCTTCAGCTTTATCATCGTCCGGGCGCCTTCATAGATGTCTTCCTCGTTTTCGGAAAAGGCAACGAGCTTGATCGCGTCAGGCTTTCGCTTTTCCAGGAAGCAGGCATAATCCACGACGGCGTCGCAGGGCAGCATCTTTCCGAAGTGGGTGGAGATCAGGACCTCCGCTCCAAGATCGTGCACTTCGTCGATCAGCGCGTTCTGTCTTTCGATCACGGCGGGATCCAGCACCACTTCACGCGGGCGGTATGCAGCAAAACTGTACGGCGCCCCGATATATCGCTCGTCAAAGGCATCCTTTACGGGACGGTCAAAGCTGTATGCCTGCAGATCGATGCAGGAAGCCCCGGCATGTACGGCACAGCGCAGGATGCCGGTCCGTTCTTCTTCATCGATGTCATACGGCTTTCCTTTATCGTCGAAGGCATAATGCAGCGCCATTGCCGGCAGGCGGATGCCGTCAAACAGTTCCTTCAGCTTTTCTTCCTGCTGTTCTTCCCGGCTGAGGCAGGAAAGATGCAGGTCGACGGCCGCTGCGCCGCGGACTTCGGCATTCCGTACGGCGGACAGCATCGCCCGGACGTTCGCCTCCTTGATCACCGCGACGATCAGCGGCGCCTCCTGATGACAAAAACTTTTTCGCATGGTTCCCTCCGTCTGAAATGATCTGATACCATCGTTTCATCGATTATACAGGACTGCGGAGGAAAGCGGAATAGCCTGCCTGCACTTTTGTCCTTTCTGATACTGAAAGCGCATATCGGATAAATGATCAGCGGCCATATTGAATCCGGCACGGAGAAAAACTATGATAATGATGAACGAGGAAACGCCTGTCCGGAGAATACAGGCAAGGGAAAGGAACGGAGTGAGATGAAAACACGCCAGATATTATTCACGGAACCGTTGCATGCGGTCCTTCAGGAGACGGAAGTGCCGGCGATGGGGCCGGAGGGCGTCCTTGCCCGGACGGAATATACCGTGATCAGCGGAGGCACGGAGCGCGCGAACCTGCTCGGCACCAATAATATCCCCGGCGGCGTGGAAGCCGCGAAGAAAAACTGGCCGCGGAAGCTTGGGTACTGCGGGATCGGAAAAGTACTTGATACCGGGGAAGCGGTCGAAGGGATCCTTCCGGGGGACAGAGTGCTTATCTATCACGGATATCATGCCGACCTGAACGTCCGGAACCAGGATGAGATCACAAAAGTGGAAGACGATCTGCTGCCTTCGGAAGAAGCCGTATTCGCGATCATCGCGGCAATGGGCCTCGGCGGCATGCGGCGGCTGGAGGTGGAGATCGGAGAGTCCGCGATGGTCATGGGACTCGGGCTGCTGGGCATCTTCGCGCTGAAATTCCTGTCGCTGAGCGGCGCTTATCCGCTGATCGCCGCGGATCCGGATCCTGCAAGAAGGGCATTGGCGCTTCGTTACGGCGCAGACCTCGCGCTCGATCCGTATCAGGAGGATTTTGCTGAGACCGTGAGAGCCCGGACCGGCGGACATGGCGTTCGTGCCGTCGTGGAAGTGACGGGAAACGCACAGGCGCTCGACCAGGCGCTCCGGACGACGGCAAGAGAAGGACGGATCTCCCTGCTCGGATGCACGCGTGTATCCGATTTTCCGATCGACTTCTACAGCCAGGTCCATGTGCCGGGGATCAAACTGATCGGTGCGCATAACCTGGTCCGGCCGAAGAAGGAATCCTATCCGCATCACTGGACGCATCAGGACGACGTCCGGATGATCCTTGATTTCATGAGCGCGGGAAAACTTGACGTCCGACCGCTGATCGCACGGATCGCAAAACCGGAACAAGCTCCCGATATCTACCGGGAGCTTGCCGAAAGCCGCAGTTTTCCGCTTGCGACGCTGTTTGACTGGAGAGACTGAGACGGTATGAGCGATGCCGGTTAAGGCAGCATATCCGGCGTTACAGCACAATATTCTGAATTGTCCCGGGTCGTATCGGCGTTTTCGACGATGATGATCCGGGTCTCTTTTTCTGTCAGCAGATTGTGCCAGACACCTTTTTTGATATTGTAAAACTTCCCGGGTTCCATAACGACGGGACGGAGCGTCCCGGGGCCGGGCATATCACCTTCCGCGTCACCGATCAGCAGAGTGCAGCGTCCGGCGGCAAGGATAAAGAGCTCGTCGGTCTCCAGATGGCGTTCTGCCTGGTTCAGGGTCTCCGGGCGGTATTTTTGCGGATCGTCGTTCAGGACGGCGGCGCGCCAGGCGCCGAAATCCACGAGCGGCTGATAGCCGGGACCGTCGTAGGAACGAATTTCAAGAAACTTTTCCTCCATCATTTACCTCCATATCTGTCCATTCATGATCCGATGCCGGCGATGCCGCAGATCTTTTTCGCGTTATCCAGGAGAAGGTCCAGCCGTCCGCTCTGCAGCAGGTCTTTCCTTTCCAGCGAAGACCCGATCCCGAGGCCTGCGGCGCCTGCCTTCAGAAAGTCGGCGGCGTTCTCAGGTCCGATATTGCCGACCGCCAGCAGCGGGATGTGCCTGAGCGGGGCACGCAGTGCGCTGAAATAGGCGGTGCCGAGCGCACCGGCGGGAAAGACCTTGATAAAGTCCCCGCCGCTGTCATAGGCAAGGCCGATCTCCGTCGGGGTCAGCGCGCCGGGCATGGACAGCATCTGAAGTTCTCTGGTCTTTCTGATCACGTCGACCCGCGTATCCGGGGAAACGATAAAGGAAGCGCCGGCGTCATGCGCCGCTTCGACCAGGTCCACACCGGTCACGGTTCCCGCACCGACGAGCATCCGCCCGCCGTAAGTCCGGGAGAGCAGCCGTATCGTATCGTTCGTTAAGGAGAAGCGCTGTGCATCTGTGTGATCATAGGCGACCTCGATCAGCCGGACGCCGGCTTCATACAGCACGTCCGCGAGCGTAAGGCATTCCTCCCCGTAGACGCCGCGGACGATCGAAATGATCTTTTTTTCAATTACCAGGCGTGTCATATCCTGCCGATCCATCATTTTCTTTCTCCTTTAAGGTGGATTTTTTGCAATCCCGGTGATAGAATAGCGGCATCTGACCGGGAAAGGATGCGGCTATGGAACTGAATCAACTGACTCCGTTTATCCGTTATGCCAATACACTTCGATTCACGATGAAACGGGGGCCTTCCAGAACTTACGATTCCCGCATGCTTTATACCGAGGACGGGAGCGCTGTCTTCCGAATCCAGGGAAAAGAGTACCGGATGAAACGCGGAGATTTCGTTCTTTTCCAGTCCGGCTATGAATATATGATCCTGCCGTCACCGGAGATCCGGCTGACGGTCTTTGACTTTGATCTCACAGAGGATTTTCGCGCGCATACGGATTTCCTCACGCCATGTCCGACGCAGCGCTTTATCGAAGCAGATGCACATCCCCGGATCCGGATCGACGACGTTCCGCGGCTGAATGAACCGCTGTACCTGGAAAACGCCGTTTTCCTGGAAGCGATGATCCGGAGCATCCTGCTGGAATTCCGCGAAAAACGCATGCGCTTCCGTGAGATGTCCTCAGTCTATTTCAAAGAACTGCTGACGGAACTCACGAGAAACCTCGAGACCGGCCGCGACGAAAAAGGCCTGATCCGCCGTGTCTTTGCCTATGCTGACGAACACTACAGAGAGCATATCACGAATGAGATGATCGGGGAAGCCCTGTTTTACAATCCGAATTACCTGAACCGCCTGATGCTCCGGGAGACCGGTATGACCCTGCACCGCTATGTGCTGGAACGCCGGCTGGCGTCCGCAAAAGAACTGCTGTTTACGACAAAGCAGCCGATCGGGGTGATCGCCGTACAGCTGGGCTTTCATTCGGCTTCTCATTTTTCCAACTTTTTCCGCAAGGAGACCGGAATGACGCCGGACAGTTTCCGGCGCGGCGGCGCACTGTAAAAAAAGAACGCAGGGAGCACAAGGCTTCCTGCGTTCTCTTATGTCAGCGTGGATCTTACAGCGCGATGCCCTGGGCGATCATTGCTGCAGCGACCTTCTCAAAACCGGCGATATTCGCACCGGCGACGAAGTCGCCTTCGTGACCGTAGCGGCGGGCTGCGTCGTCGACCTTCTGATAGATGCCCTTCATGATGCCTTTCAGCTTCTCATCGACTTCATCAAAGCTCCAGGAGAGGCGGGCGCTGTTCTGGGACATTTCCAGCGCGGAGGTGGCGACGCCGCCGGCGTTCGCTGCCTTGCCGGGCATGAAGAGGATCCCCTGTTCCTTCAGGTATTCGGTCGCTTCACGGGTGGTCGGCATATTGGCGCCTTCCGCGACGGCGAAGCAGCCATTGGCGACGAGCGTCTTCACGGCGTCCAGGTCCAGCTCGTTCTGGGTCGCGCAGGGAAGGTAGATGTCGCACTTGATGTTCCAGATGCCCCGGCCTTCCGTATATACGGCTGTGGGGACGTAGGAAGTATACTCGGAAAGCCGCGCGCGCTTCACTTCCTTGATCTCCTTAACGGCGGCAAGATCGATGCCGTTCTCGTCGTAGATATAGCCGGTGGAGTCACACATGGCAACGGGCTTTGCGCCGAGCTGATACAGCTTTTCGACGGTATAGATGGCAACGTTGCCGGCGCCGGTCACAACGACCGTCTTGCCGGCGAGCTCTTTGCCCGCGCCCTTCAGCATTTCGTCAAGAATATAAACAAGGCCGTAGCCGGTCGCCTGCGTACGGACGAGCGAACCGCCGAAGGTCAGGCCTTTACCGGTAAGGACGCCTTCGTAAAGGCCGGTGATGCGCTTGTACTGACCGTACAGGTAGCCGATCTCGCGGCCGCCGACACCGATATCGCCGGCAGGAACGTCTTCGTCCGCTCCGATGTATTTATAAAGCTCAGTCATAAAACTCTGGCAGAACGCCATCACTTCACGGTCGGATTTTCCCTTGGGGTCAAAATCGGAACCGCCCTTGCCGCCACCGATCGGAAGACCGGTCAGGGAGTTTTTGAAGACCTGCTCGAAGCCCAGGAATTTTAAGATACTCTGGTTGACAGAGGGATGGAAGCGGAGACCGCCCTTATACGGGCCGATCGCGCTGTTGAACTGTACACGGTAACCGCGGTTGATCTGGACCGCGCCTTTGTCGTCGACCCACGGGACCTTGAAGCTGATGATCCGCTCGGGCTCGGTAAGACGTTCCAGCAGGCCTTCCTTCCGGTACAGCGCCTCGTTTTCATTGATCACATCCGAAAGAGAATCAAGGACTTCCTTGACGGCCTGATGGAATTCGGGCTCATTCGGATTCTTACTGACGACTCGTTCGTAGATCTCATCGGTGTAACTCATGTTTTTCATACCTCTTTTCTTCTGCTTCAAAACAACGGGTAAAAAAATAATAAAAAATAATACTACAGCATAATTCGGATGTAAAGTTGTTTTTTTTACTTTCGCACAGACTTCTCTTTACAAAAAAAAGAAACCGATGGTATCATTAAGCTGCCTTCGGGTCATTCCATTCTTAAAAAGGAGTCATCCTGCATGAAATACTATCTTGCGATCGATATCGGCGCGTCCAGCGGACGGCACATCCTTTTCCATATGGAAAACGGACGGATCGTGACGGAAGAGATCCACCGCTTTGAAAATGGCATGGAAGACAGAGACGGAACACTGATTTGGGATACGGAAAAGCTGTTCCGCGAGATCGTCGCCGGCATGAAGAAATGCGGCGAAGCCGGAAAGATCCCGGATTCGGTCGGCATCGATACCTGGGGCGTGGATTTTGTGCTCCTGGATGAAAACGACCGG
>CADBQM010000161.1 GCA_902796795.1 uncultured Eubacteriales bacterium | reverse complement strand
GCTCGTCCGGATCACCCGGACGTCCTGCCCGGCCGCGACGTTCAGTTCTTTGAAGGCCGCGTGCACCGGCTTCTCCCGGGCTTCCTCATTGACCATCACGATCACAAGCTCTTTGCCGTCCGGCGAGACCGCCGAAACGATATTCTCCTCCGACTGAAGCAGCCGGCTGCCCGGACGGATGTAGCGGGTGAACTGTCCGAACGCATAATACTTCATCGTCAGGACCAGTTCTTTTTTATCGTGGTCCATGACCGTCGTTCCCCAGTAGCCGCCGCTTGTATTCACCATGCCGCCGTCCTGATGGTTGTTCATCCCGACGGAGGAGATGTGGCTGTCGATCACCTGCCAGAGGATCCAGGCCGAGGGATTCAGCCCGTTCATGTCGTCGGTGATCCGCTTCGCGAGCCAGAGCGCCGCGCCCATCTCGCCGCTGCCGATAACGTCGCCGCCGTCCACTTCCGACATCCACAGGTTCTTCCCCGCGGCTGCCGCGGCGTCCCGAAGCTCTGTGCGCATAGAGCCGCCGTAGGTATGCGTGTCCACGCGGCCGATCGCCTCCAACGCTTCCGGCGTCAGCTTTTTCAGCGAATTGATCTGCTTGTCGATACTGGTCTCGTCCGTTCCCGAAAGGATCACGTCCTCAAGCCCGCGCTCGTCGAGCGCCTTCCTGAGCGCCGTGAGGATCTCGGACTGTGCCTCGCCGGGATCGACGTGGCAGCCCTCCTGTTTGTCGCTGAATGCGCTCCAGTAGCGCGTATCCGGCTCGTTCATCGGGGAGATGCTTTCAAAACGCACGCCCCATTCGCTGTCAAAATGTTCCGTAACATCCGCAAGATAGGCGGCAAAAGCGTCGACCGCGTCCACGCGGAGATTGTTCCTGTTCGGCAGTTCCCCGCCCGAGCTGCAGCCGGAGACCGTCATGAAATACGGCGGAGAATTGGAAAACGCTTCGACGATCAGATCGTCCCCGCTTGCTTTCACGATCTTCCGGAGCACGTTCCGCTGGTTCGCGTCCTTGTCCCAGTCGTAGTCCCAGCTTAAGGGCGCGCCGGCATCGTCGACCACGGGATCCGCCCAGTAGCCGGGCATCACCGAATCCGTCCGGGTGATATGGTCATGCGTAGGATCGTCGCCGCCGCCGATATTGTAGCGGAAGATATTCAGGCCGAGGCCTTCCTCCGTATCACAGAAAGCCTTTGCCGCGATCTCTGCCAGCGTATCGTCATAGCCGATGCGGTTGGCCCACCAGCACATGCTGGTGCCCCAGCCCTGGAAAATGCCGCCGTTCGCCGTATAACCGGCGCTGCCGTCGACCGTGATCTCCCGTGGCGCCTGTGGCGCTTCGGTCGTGCGCTCCTGCTCTTTGCCGGAGCTGCCGGCTGTATCTTCGGAACTGCCGTCCGCCGGCTTCCCACAGGCTGCCGCCATGAGGAGCAGCAGGACGGACAGGACGGCGAACGCCTTCTTCCATGTTCCTTTCATCTTCGTTCCTTTCCCGGGATCCCCCGCGGATGGTTTACTGTTCCTCTGTCAGCGCCCGGTAGGCTTTGACCGTCGCGCCCCAGTCTTCTTTCTGGAGCCCCAGCGCCAGCGCCTTGTCAAAGACGCGGACGGCGTTCTCTTCGCCGGGCATCGGAAGGCCGGTCCTGGCCGCAAGGTCCATGCAGATGTGCACGTCCTTGGCCGCGTTCTGTACCGTAAAGGAGGCCGGGAACTCATTCTTTGCCAGCATCTCCACATGGTTGTCGAGATACGCGTTCTGGCCGCCGCCCGCGCGGATCGCTTCCGCGTAGGTCCGGGCGTCGATGCCGCAGCGCCGGGCGAGCTCGCTCGTCTCGTTCACGCCGTTCTGGATCTGGCTCACGAGCGCATTGTGGCAGATCTTCATGACCAGGCCGCTGCCGTTCTCCCCGAGATACAGGATCGACTCGCCCATATAGGCCAGGATCCCGCGGATCTTCTCAAAGGTCTCCGGGGCTGCGCCGACGTAGATGCCGAGCTTCCCGGCTTCCGCCGCCGCCCTGGATTTGACGACCGGCGCGTCCGCAAAGTCCGCGCCTGTTTCCTTCACGAAGGCTGCGATCGCGGTCGAGACCGCGGGGTCGATCGTGCTCATGTCGATACAGGTCTTGCCGGGGCCAAGCACGGGCAGGATCTCCCGGTAGACTTTTTCCGAATCTTCGGACTTCGGGACCATCGTGATGATGACGTCGGCCGCCCGCGCGACACTGAAGTTGTCCGGCAGCGCTTCCGCGTTCCCGCCGGCGGCATTTGCTTCCGCCGCCGCCTTTTCCGCCGCTTCTATAAAAAGATCCGCGCAGTACACGGCGTCATCATGTTTCTTTGCGATGTTCACGAACATGGGCGCGCCCATGATCCCCATCCCGATAAAACCGATCTTCATGTCTGTTGTCCTCTTTTTAACGTTTTTCCTGTTTCCGCTGCGCAGGCCGATACCTTCAGCGCCTCAGGTAGGCCGACGCGTTCGGGAAATCAAAATAAGTGTCCGGATAAGGCTCGTCCTCCAGCATGAAATGCCACCACTCGCAGTCGATCGGTTTGAAGCCGTGCCGCACCATCACGTGCTGCAGCAGCATGCGGTTCCGATACTGCGCTTCCGTGACCGCCTTCGAATCCGGGTGGGAGACCGCGCTGAAGAGATCGAAGGGACTGCCCATGTCCAGTTCTTTCCCGCTTGCCATGTCGAGCAGCGTCAGGTCGACGGCGCTGCCCCGGCTGTGGCTCGACTGTTTGGCGATATAGCCGCGGGAGAAGAGCTCCTGCTTCGGAAGGTCCGGATAGAAATAGGGCTTCATGCGCAGATCCAGGTCCTCGATCCCCCAGAGCACGAAATGCTTCACGGCCCGGGCCGGCCGGTAGGCGTCGAAGACCTTCAGCCGGTATCCCTGGACGTAGACCTCGTTTGCGACGGCCTTCAGCGCCCGCGCGGCTTCGATCGTCAGCAGCGCGCAGGGCTCTTCATAGCCGTCGATCCGGTCGCCGATAAAATTGTAGGTGGAATAGTAGCGGATCTCCTGGAGGATGCCCGGCACATAGTCCGCGAGGACCACAAAGCCGGAGGGGTCCATGACCGCCCTTTTCTCAAAATCACTGACCATATTTTTTCCTGCCGCTCCTGGCGGCTCATTTTCTTATTTCAGTTTCCAGGCGAGATCCTTCAGGAAGAGCTCCTCTTCCAGCTTCTCCGGCGTCGTATCCTTCGTGATATGGACGAACTCGATGTCCATCATCCGCGCCCAGTCGCGCATCATTTCCGCGCTCACGTCATAGGAAAGCACCGTATGATGGGCGCCACCCGCCGTGATCCAGCACTCCACGCCGGTCGTCAGGTCCGGCATCGCACGCCACATGACGCGGGCTACCGGGAGATTCGGCATCGGGAGGATCGGCTTTACGGCCTCGATGTCCTGGACGATCAGGCGCAGGCGCCCGCCCATGTCGATCAGCGAGACGACGATCGCCGGGCCCGCCTTGCCTTCGAAGACCAGGCGCGCGGGATCTTTTTCATTCATGCCGATGCCGAGGTGGTGGGTCTCGATCCGCGGCTTATCCGCCGCAAGCGAAGGGCAGACCTCCAGCATGTGGGCGCCGAGCGAGTACTCCTGCCCTTCCACAAGATGGTAGGTGTAGTCTTCCATGAAAGCGGAAGCGCCGTTGCCGTTTTCGCCCATGGCCTTCAGGATCGCGGTCATCGCGCTGACCTTCCAGTCGCCTTCGCCGCCGTAGCCGTAGCCCTGCGCCATCAGGTGCTGGGAAGCGAGGCCGGGCAGCTGTTCCATGCCGTAGAGGTCCTGGAAGGTGTTGGAGAAGGCCCTGCAGCCTTCGCGGTCCATCATCTTCTTCATCGCGATCTCTTCCTTCGCCTGGTAGCGGATCGCGGCGCTATTGTCGGTCGCGATATCGTAGGAGGCTTCGTATTCGGCGACGAGCGCGTCGATCTCTTCCTCCGTGACTGCGTTCATCTCTTTGACGAGGTCGCCGACGGCCCACGTGTCGACGTGCCAGCCGAGCTTGCGCTGGGCCTCGACCTTGTCGCCCTCGGTGACCGCCACG